>NZ_JBCOSQ010000047.1:0-36897 GCF_040920905.1 Butyricimonas sp. RTP31003st1_G1_RTP31003_210430
TACTCTCCTCTGACGTTATGCTATAATACTGTGCCAGCACATCCATAAAGCTCATCGTCAAATTACCTCCATAAAGATTAGAAGAAACCATCTCGATATAAACCCCTAACAAGGCGGTTTTGAACCCGGATTCTTTCGAAAACAAGTCTGTTTCTTTCACTTCTGTTTTAGGCGATACATCCAACCAACTATCACACCCAGTAAAAACAGAAATAATTGTTACCAATAATAGTAAACGATATATCTTTTTCATATTTTATCATTAAAAAGTTATCCTCAAAGAAGTTCTAAACGCATGTGCAAACGGATAGTCCAACCCTCGCTCTTCCTTCACAGATGACCAACGGAACACATCCGTCATGTTAAACGATAGACGCAGACTTTCCACTCGGATGTTTTTCAACCAATTGCCATTAAAATCATATGACACATTCAAAGTGCTTAATTTCAACCAATTGTATTTTTCGACAAATCGACTAGTCGCTTGCGTTACTTCATTGTTAGCTACGTCTTTAAAAAAGGTTACGTCTCCCGGTTTCTGCCAACGGTCTTCCAGTACTCGCCGATCACAATTATAGCGTTTATCAGCATTCTCAACCCGATCCACCAACGTTTGGTTGTAAGTGTCTCCTCCCAAACTATAGGTAAAATACATGCTCAACGACAATCCTTTATAACCACCATTCAACGACACGTTTCCCTCAATCGTAGGGTCCGTACATCCTATCGGTTGCTGATCAGAAGAATTCCAAGTATCTGTCAGTGTACCATTGCGGGAAACAAAAATTTCTTTACCATTTGCCGGATTGATACCTTTAGAAGGAACTCCCCAAATCGTATTCAACGACTGTCCTTCAATGAAACGGACACGGGGTGCATTCATAACACTGTCATCCTGTACTTCATTCCATGCACGCAGACTGTTGGAAATCTTTTTCAGCTTATTTTTATTTCTAACGATACCAACACTCAAATTCATAAACCCGTCTTTATTCCGGAATACAGTTCCTCTCACCTTCAAATCAAAACCTTTATTTTCTAATTGTCCGATATTTTCCGTATAAGTGGTGAAACCTAAAGAGGGCGGTAAGGTAACGTCGGATAGCAAACTTTTGGAAGTGTTCACATAATAGTTTGCCGAAACAGCAAAACGACGGTTTAATATATCGAAATCAATACCTACATTACGCTGCGTGGTCTTTTGCCACTCCAGACTACGGTTTGCCATACCTTTCATGATTGCTCCGATTCCATAACGGTAACGATTGTTTACATCGTATTCATATTTGGGGATTGCTTGAAACGGACTGAAGGATTGAGATCCTACCCAACCCAAAGATGCAGTAATCTTCAAACGATTGATGAATTTTACACGATCCTTAATGAACGTCTCATTATGCAAATTCCAGCCGATACCTACCGAACCGAAAGGCGCCCAACGCGTATTCGCACCGAATTTAGACGATGCATCTGTACGTACAGATAAATCCAACAAATAGCGTTCTTTGAAAGAATAGTTCATGTTCCCAACCCAACCTATTAATCGTGAAATTTCATCTTTTCCTGTAGGTGTTGAAGACTTAGGATAAGATGCACCAAACACGATATAATCCAAATTTTCATCGGGGAATCCTTCCACCTTTACAGTATACTCTTCTTTCGACAAATCCTGCATATTCAAAGCGGCATTCACGTTCAACACATGGTCATGAATCTTTTTGAAAAAACTAAGGATCACACTGGCATCATATCCAAACTCCTTGCCTTCCGTCGCCTGGTAAGAACCACGACGATAATAGTTATCTCCCATCATACTACTAAAGTCTGTATGCTTCGCTGGCTTGAAGATAACACCTTCACTTTTTTGATGATGAATGGCAAAGTTCCCTTTCAATCGTAAGGCTTCCGTGATATACCAATCAATACTGAAATTATTGGTAAAATTACTATAAGAAGTCCAATCTTGCACATTCAACTGTGTATTATATAATGGGTTCGGCACTTTGTCAAAAGCTCCACGTGTATCATCTTCCAACAAATACAAATAATGCCCATTTTCATCTTTGTATGCATAATAAGGGTTAGCTTTAGCATATTCACTAAAACTACCATAAGGAGAATTGTCCGCATTCACGACATCGTACATTATCTGATTCCTGAACACAATCTTTTTCATCTGGTATTGTAATAACATACCGACACTAATTCTTTCACGTCCGGATTCTTTCATTACCCCTAAAGCATCTTCGTAGGATAAATCCAAAGAATAACGCATGGCGTTTTCTCCACCCTCCACGAACAAGGAATGTTTATGTCCTACCGCTACACGTAATGGTTTATTCAACCAATAAGTATTATTCCCTTGCTCTATCAATCTCTTTTTATAATTGTATTGCGCTTCTCGTTCTTCTAACAAGTTCGCAACCGTCGAACTATAATAACCGGCCGCCCGTTCCAATTCCAATTTTTCCTCTGCATCCAGCAAATCGTAGTCCCGCAAATCCGGAATATTGAACGATAAATCCATATTATAACTCAAGCGAATAGATCCTAGTTCCGGCATTTTAGTTACAATCACAACCACTCCATTCGATGCACGCGAACCATAAATAGCAGTTGCCGCAGCATCTTTCAACAAAGTCATTGACTCTATCCGGTTCGGATCTAAGTCAAATACTTTTTCTGCCGACACCTCAAAACCATCCATAATAAAAGTCGGCATATTAGGATCTCCTTCATACTCATTCTTCACGTTAGGCATACTTGAACTACCTCGTATTTGAAATTTGGGAACCACGTTGGGATTCGAGCCATCTGCAATATTCTCTAACATCTTAAAAGAAGGATCCAACACCGATAAAGCCGTCAGGGCATTCACCGGATTTACCTGTCTCAATTCCTCTCCACTGAAAGAAGTTGCTGTACCTGTAAAACTTTCCTTTGCTTTGTTGAAATATCCGGTAACGACAACCTCATCCACCTCTGTTACATCTTCTTCCATCGTAACATTTATCACGTTATTGTCTTTCACAACCACTTCCACGTTTTTCATTCCAATACATGAAAATACTAAAGTAGAAATTGACGATCCGGGAATGCTAATCGCATAGTTTCCATCCGTATCCGTGACCACTCCCGTAGTCGTCCCCTTAATAAGTACTGTTACACCAGGAAGAGGTTCTTTATTTTTATCAAGCACAGATCCCTTGATCGTTCTTAACCCATTTCCCGTATTTGTTTTATTGGAATTATACTTCACTGAAATATACTTCCCATCCGTGATCTCTGTTCTAGAAAATGGTTTACCTTCCAATACTTTATCTAATGCATCAAGTATTGATACCTCCTTCAAAGAAGCTGTTACCTTGTAATTCTGGACATGGTCATAAACGAACAGAATTTTATACGAAGACATCTTTTCCAACTTCTTCAACACTTCCATCAATGGCTCATTTTTAAATTCTACTGTGATATTCTTTTGTACCTGAGCATGAACAAAAGACATCGTGAACAAAAGACATACAAGCAATGTACCCCGAAGAGACATCTGCAAACACCCGTGTCGTTCACGAAAAAATAGGCTGATTCTTTTCATAAATCTGTTTTTGAATTTCAATAAAAAATTATTCATGTCGACATTTTTCATATATTCCGTTTAAAAATATAAATTAGGTACCCCCTCCCTCAAAAAAATGTAAAAAAAATTAGCAATTGCATACACAATTGCTAATCACAAATTCGACACAATAATTTATATACTCAATCTACAAATATTATATGTTCTTCGTAGGAAACTTTCGCATGGCTAACCGAATTCAATAATTCCAATGCTTTTTCTATCGGTTGATCCCGTTGCGCCCAAAAATGCAACTTCACATCCATCATCGAATCATTCCTGAAAACAACCTTTACATTATACCACCGACCTAATTCCCGCATAACACTTAACATCGACTCATTATCGAAATAAAAATACCCTTGCGTCCACAAAGAATAGTTATCCGTATCTACTTTTTTCACTTCAAAAGAACCATTCTCCAATAAGAAAGCATCCTCTCCCGGCCGAATGACCACTTCCTCAAACGAGCTCTCATTCTTCACTTTGACACTTCCTTGAAGCAACGTAACATGAGTATCCTCTCGCAAATAATTTCTCAAATTGAATTCCGTACCCAATACCTCGGTCACGATATCCCCCGATTTTACTCTAAAAGGTCGCAATGTATCGCAAGCTACCCGAAAAAAACCTTCCCCATACAACTCAACCTCCCGTTGATCTCCTTTGAAAAAATTCGGGTATATCAAACGGCTCCCCGCATTTAACCACACACAAGTACCATCCGACAAACAAAATTGATAAAAACTTCCCCCACACGTTGTCAAAGTATGCATCTCAGGATCCGCCATCTGTTCTTCATTCACATAAGTCAGCATTTTCTCTTGGCGCAACACCTTGCCTGAATTTTCCAGCAAGCTATCCATCCGGGAATCAGAAAGTATTATTTGTCGCCCACTACTCGTAGACAACATAACTTCAACAGAAGTCGAGTCCGGGGAATAAGCAACAAATTCCAGTCCTCCCTTCGGCTCACTAAAAACATAAAACCTCAATCCCCCCCACACCAATACCAAACAAGCTGCAGCAACAGCAACTGCCATCCATAACCGATATGACACCCTTTTACTATTCTTTTTTTGCTTACGTAAAAATTTTTCCCAAGCAACCTCCGGTTCTCCTCCTAACGAAGAATCCTCTCGAATAAAACACTTACGACAATCCTGTAATAAACGAATATCTTGAATATTGTCGGGATCCGATAACAATTCTTTCAAATCTTCATCCGTATTTTCAGAGGCATCTAAAGCATCAAGCAAATGTTCCTTCGAATCTATATTTTGTTTCTTATCGTCCATTTCACTATTTTTATAAAATATAAGCCTTTACCTTTTTTACGCAAATTCTTCTCTCAACAAACTCAATACCTTCATTATATGTTTTTTCACCGTGTTCACGCTAATTCCCAACTCATCTCCCACCTCTATATATTTTTTCCCTTGAAAATAACACCCTTCTAATACCTTACGTGTCTGAGGCGATAGAGTATTAATAACCTTCTGCACTCGTTCCAATCGTTCATCCTCATGTTCAGAAAAATTTTCAATTTCTGAATCTGTTTCCATAATTTCCAGCACATACTTTTCCACAATCTTGAGATGTCTCAACTGATTAATGCTCCTATGTCGCACCTGTTGAAAAAGAACCGCAACCCAATCAACGCTTTTCGATTGTTCATAACTTTTCCAAACGTACTCAAAAGCGTCACTTACAACATCTTCACTCGCCCCTCTATCATTAAGATAATAGTAAGCACATCGGTACAGCTGAGAGTAATTCTCCTTAAATAATCTTTCAAACTCGCACGTATTCCCTCGACTTTCTGACATAAACATATACACCAAACAAAACAAACGCAAATCTCTATTTTAGATAAAAATCTAATAATGTCCGATCCCCCAAACACATACTCAATCTATCCCCAATTTTTAAACCTCTTTGACGGAATGAATTTCCACAATAAATTAAATCTCCAATCTTCAACATGCAAAATTCCGATACCTTAGAAATTATTTTTTCCGGAGATAACAGCAATTCCCGTATTTTCATCCGATTAACTTCCAACCCATTCAACATAAAACGAAACTCCACCTCACTCAACTCGTTTTCCATCTTCTGCCATTCAGATATCGCCACCGCACCATCAAAAGAGAAAGCCATGGAGGAAGAAAGTCCTTTACCTTGTAATTCTCTTTCCAGATTATCCGCATAGAAACGGATTCCAACCCCCACCTCCTCGTAATACCGTCCGGCAAAACGCTCGGCCACGTGTTTTCCGATCTTCCCAACCCGTAATACTATTTGCGGTACACAACTCAACTCCGTGGCAAAAGCCGGAATATAGAAATCATCATTGTTTCGCAGGAGGGCATTATCGCCAATGACATTATAAGCAACCTCACCCGCCTCATTATACTCCGCACAAAGTAATTTCATCTCTACAATCCAAAATTTAGAATCAAACTTTCAATGATCACAGAATCACCAATTCATCCAAAGACCGTTTCGGCACGTGGTGAGATCCGTCCGTTTCCCGCCAGTACTTGTAATCACCGTCTTTCATCTCTTCCAACACCACCGTTTCCTTCGGTTTACCCAGTGCGATAACATACATGACTTTCAAATGCTCCGGCAATTGCAATACCTCTCGCAACGACTCGTTCTTGAAAGCCTTGATAATACAACCGCCATATCCTTTCTCCACGGCTCCCAACAATATAGTCTGTGCTTGAATCCCGTCATCACACAAACAGTTCTCCACGATAGAAGTATCCAACAATTGGATCAAATAAGCTGCCGGGCGTTCTCCCTCTTCCGGACCGTCCCAATCTTTTAGATAGCCAGCCCATGCTAAATTAGGAAACACCTTACCACACAAATCGGCATCCGCCACCACCTTGTATTTCAACGCCTGTGCGTTTCTTCCCGAAGCACAATACCGAGTCAGTCCGACCAATTCCGCCAATTCCTCCCGTGTGATCCGAACGTTCTGAACAAAACGACGGTAACTTCTATTTTTTAATAACAGTTCTTTCAGCATAAATCTATATTGAATCTAATGATTAAATTGTAAATTTGTTCCGAAACAAAAATAGTAATAAAATATGAATTCGTTTCTTCATCTCTTGGCAAAAGATCTGATTCAGAAATATGGCCACAATTTTGACAACCTGACCATTCTGTTCCCGAACAAACGAGCCGGACTATTCTTAGCTCAAGAACTGGCCCAACTGATTGATCGTCCCGTGTGGATGCCGGAAATACTGACGTTAAGCGAATTCATAGAACGCCAGACCGGACTGAAAAAAGCCGAAGAACTGACTCTTATCATCAAACTTTACAAGACCTATCAAGAATATGCCGGAACGACCGAACGTTTTGACGATTTCTATTTTTGGGGCAATATGTTACTTGGGGATTTCGATGACATAGACAAATATCTCGTGAACGCCAAAGACCTCTTTTCCAACATCACGGCATTGAGGGAAATTGAATCCGCCTTCCCCTACCTTACCCCGGAACAGGTGGAGTTTATTCAAAGTTTCTGGCGGAGTTTCAACTCGGAAAAATACAGTCGGGAACAACAGGAATTTCTAAACGTATGGGATAAACTCTACCCGACCTACACTCGTTTTAAGGCAAAACTACTCGATGAAAACTTGTGCTACGAAGGTATGGGGCAACGTCTATTCTGCGAACAACTCTCCCAACATCACACGGATCGTCAACTAATATTTGCCGGATTCAATGCCTTGAATCAATGCGAGAAACGGATATTTTCCTATTTTCGGGACAACCGACAAGCCCTCTTCTACTGGGATTACGACTTGTACTATTCGGCAAACGACAACCACGAGGCAGGCATTTATATCCGGGAGAACATGAAACTGTTCCCCAATGCCCTGGGACTGGAACATTTCAACAACTTCAGGTACAACGACAAAGCCATCGAGTACATCTCTGTTCCCTCAACCATCGGACAGGCCAAACTGATCCCGACACTGATTGAACAAATCCACCCGGAACGGCAAGATTCATACACGGATACGGCCATCGTCCTTTGCGACGAAAGCCTACTCACCCCAGTCATACACTCCATTCCCGACACGATCGACAAAATCAACATCACGATGGGGTACCCGGCACAGAACACGTCTGTTGCCGCCTTGATTGCCATGCTGGGAGATTTAAAGCATTATGCCAAGAAAGAGGGAGAAATGACCCATTATTACTACAAACCGGTCATCGCCCTATTGAACCATAAACTAATAAAAAGTTCCTGTTCGGAAGATATTCCCAAGATCACGAATTACATTAACACGAACAATATCGTGTACGTGGCAGAAAAAAGTCTTCAATTCAGCGAAATCACACGAGCCATATTCTCCTCGTCGGAAGAGAACTTACTCGATTACCTGTTGCGCATTTTGAAACAACTGATTGCTTCCATACAGCCCGAAAGCCATGAAGGACTAGCCATCGAAAAGGAATTTCTATTCACGATTTTCACGACGATTCAAGGCATTAAAAATACCTTTATCGAAGAAAATATTATCCCGGACAATAAGTTTTACCTGCAAATTATTCACAAGATATTACAAGGTGTATCCATCCCATTCTCCGGAGAGCCGCTAGAAGGAATGCAGATCATGGGATTGATGGAGACCCGTATGCTGGATTTCAAAAACCTGATTATCCTGTCTGCCAACGAGGGAATTCTGCCGAAAGGCGGACACGCCTCGTCATTTATCCCCTACAACCTGCGACTGGGATTCGGATTACCAACTCCGGAACACATGGATGCCCTTTTCGCCTATTACTTTTACCGCCTCTTGCAACGGGCTAAAAACATCAAACTATTGTACACTGATGTCACGAAAGGCATGAGTAGCGGCGAGATGAGTCGTTTCCTTTACCAGATAAAATACGAATCGGGACTACCCATCCGGGAAGTCCATTTCCAAAACAAAATATCGGTTCAGGACAACCCGACCATTTCCATCCCTAAAAATCCGTCGATCCTGGAGAAACTGAAAAGTTACACGGATGAAAACGAACGAGGGATTTCGCCATCCGCGCTCAACACGTACATGGAGTGTCACCTGAAATTTTATTTCAAATACATCGCCCGGATCAAAGAGAAAGAAGAGATGGCCGAAGAGCTGGATCACCGCCTGTTAGGGACTATTTTCCATCAAAGTACACAATCTCTCTACCAAACTTTCCCCGACGGGGAGATCACGGCAGAAGGTCTCGATGCCTTGATGAAAAACGATTCACTGATTGAACAACACATTCAGGCTGCCTACGAGAAGTTATACGACACGACCGTGTCCAAAATGCTGGAAAGCGGGGCCAATGACCTTGTTCTATCTGTCGTGAAAAAATACGTGAAGAAGGTTTTCGAATTTGATAAAACGTTATGTCCTTTCCACATCATTTCCATGGAAAGAAAATATCGTATGCCCGTCACGATTTCCGCTTTTGACCAGCCCACCGTGATCTACGTGGAAGGAGACATCGACCGGGTTGACCGGGTCGCCCAAGGAACCCGTGTCATAGACTACAAAACCGGAGCCGACAAAACCGATCTTAAAGACCTGCCATCCATCTTTGATTCAAACAACAAACAGCGAAATAAAGCGGCTTTCCAAACCTTGCTCTATTGCATGATGTACGAGTACGAAAATCCGGGTACAGACCCGATTCTTCCGGGAATATACAGCACGAAGTTGCTTTTCACACCGAATTACAGCTATCTGTTGAAGTGTAACAAAGAACCGATTCATCGCTTTAAACCATACGAACCGGAATTTCAAGATCTACTCGTGCAATTATTAGAAAAACTCTTTTCACCCGAAGTACCGTTCACGCAAACGGAATTACCGGAAAAGTGCCGTATTTGCTCATACAACGAAATCTGTAAACGGAAATAAAAGAAAGTTGGGATCATTCCGAAAAGAGTTCGGCGGGAAATAAGTCGGGATGGACGTTTCTCTCTCCATTCTCCTCCGTTTCAAAGCCACTTGAGCTGATCGAATATGATGGGTAGGGTACACGTCTTTAGTTGCCACGTACGGGCTTATTTCCCAATAAACACGCCCCGAACTCTCACGTGACACAGGTTCTATATCTGTTCTTTTGCTTTCAAATAAAAAGGAAGCCGGGATTCCAGATGTTCCCGGACAAAAAACTCCAACTCATTATCGGAATACATCGCCAACAAAGGCCGATTAGTGCGTTGCCGTTTCAAACGATCGACAATAACAAGAGATGACGTGTTCAAGAAAACAGTCGTTCCCTCTTGGTTCATATAATCCATATTGTCAAAGAAACAAGGTGTTCCCCCTCCCGTGGCCAGCACAAATTCATCCGTCTCGTTACATATTTCATGCAAGATTTCCCGTTCCCTCTTCCGGAAATACTCCTCTCCCTCCTTGGCAAAAATCTCCGAAATCGACCGTCCCTCTCTGCTCTCGACACTCTCGTCCAGATCCAGAAAAGGAAGTCCTTTATCTTTGGCCAATTCCTTCCCGAACGTGGACTTGCCACTCGCCATATATCCCACGATAAAGTACTTCATACTTTTCACTTCCGGCATTTATTCAAAATCCAA
Organism: Butyricimonas sp. RTP31003st1_G1_RTP31003_210430; assembly: GCF_040920905.1. NCBI lineage: Bacteria > Pseudomonadati > Bacteroidota > Bacteroidia > Bacteroidales > Odoribacteraceae > Butyricimonas > Butyricimonas sp. RTP31003st1_G1_RTP31003_210430. Next base: position 10,233 of record NZ_JBCOSQ010000047.1, read on the forward strand.
CTTCATCTGCGTCTCGTCACTCAGCATATCCGGGTTCGTGATCTCGAAATCAATGTCGGTCGAAGCCGTTTCCTCGCTTTCCTCTTCCCCGCTATCCAAAGGCTCGATCTCGTTGATCTGTTTTACCTCGTAAGTCGTCACCCGCTTTCCGCGAGCCTTGTACGATTTCTCGGCAATAAACTCATCTGCAACAATCACCTCAGCCGGACGACTTTCGTAACGTCCACCAAACACAACCTCGAACCGGGGCCGCTTTTCACCGCTCAAGGCTACAAGATACGAACCTTCCGTTTCCCCGATAAACAGTGTATGACGAACCACATTCTCGAAGCGGAAACGCTTCAAGTAATAGAATTGTTGTTCCGCATCAAAGAAAACAGCCGACCAGACTTTCTCCGGTTCATACTTCTCAAGCACCGAGAATCCCTCCTCGTAGTGATTACTCAAATCATAATCCGTCGTGTAGTAAGTACCGTTTTTATTCACCACCAAAATCCGGTCCTCTCCCTGGAATTCTCCCAAGTAACGGCCACGCCCGTCAGTATTCAACCGCAATACATCCTCGTCAATCCATATCTTCCGACCACCCAACGTGGATGCTCCTTTCTGTACCAGCGAAATTTTGTGAATATCATTCTTACTCAACACGTTTCCCTGCGAGTCACGTCCCTTGATCGCCAAACCTGCAAAATCATACTCGAACACTAGTTTCTTCATGCCTGGTTTCGGTTTCAAGCATACCTTGATCACTTCGGCCTCCCCGTTCGGGTTAGCACTGAAATATAGCACCCGTGATCCCTGCGTACCTTTCGTCAAGTTATATTGCTTATCGCGGGTCGTTCCCGTCACGAAGAAACGTTTCACGTAAGACGGTCCCACCTTACCATCCCGGTAAGCCACGTTATATATCGTACGCTTATCATTCTTCTTGAACACATTCACGTACAGCACGTCTTTTCCCACGAACAACTTATCCGCCACCTTGGTCACGTAATACGTACCATCCTTCCGGAACACGATTACATCGTCAATATCCGAACACTCGCAGATAAACTCGTCCTTCTTCAAGGCCGTACCGATAAAACCTTCTTCCCGGTTGATATACAACTTTTCGTTTGCCACCACAACCTTCGTCGCCTCGATATTCTCGAAATTCCGAATTTCCGTGAGACGTTCCCGACCTTTACCGTACTTTTTCTTGATATTTTCGTAATAATTGATCGAGTAAGGAATAATATGCTCGATGTCAAATTTCACCCGGGCAATCTCCTCTTCCAATCCCTTGATATAATTCTCAGCCTGTTCCGAGTTGAACTTCAAGATTCGTTTCATCTTGATCTCCAACAAGAGCTTTATATCGTCATCCGTCACCGGACGAATCAATTCTGGCAAGAACGGTTCCAAGCGTTTCCGCACGTGAACCACCACCTGATCAATCGACTCGCTCTCCTCGAATTCTTTATCCTTATAAATACGTTCTTCAATAAATATCTTTTCCAGAGATGAATATTGCCAATCCGTCTCCAACTCGCCCAGCTTGATCTTCAACTCCAACAACAACAAGGCCACCGTCTCGTCCACCGATTTCCGTAAAATATCGGTAATCGGCATGAAAATCGGCTTATCATTCTCGATCACGCACGAGTTCGGAGAAACCGACAACTCGCAATCCGTACATGCGTACAAAGCATCTATCGTCTTGTCGGAAGAAACTCCCGCGGCCAGATATACCAAAATCTCGGCCGTTGCTGCCGTGTTATCATCAATCTTCTTGATCTTGATCTTTCCCTTCTCGTTCGCTTTCAGAATCGAATCGATCAAGGCCGAAGTCGTCCGTCCGAAAGGAATTTCCGTGATCCGCAAGATCTTATTCCCGGCGTCTTTCTCTATCTTTGCCCGAATTTTCACCACTCCCCCGCGCAACCCGTCATTATATTTCGACACGTCGATCATTCCCCCCGTCGGGAAATCTGGATATAAAACAAAATCTTCATTTTTCAAATAAGCGACACAAGCATCCAGCAACTCGTTGAAATTGTGCGGCAAGATCTTCGAGGCCAATCCCACAGCAATACCTTCCACCCCTTGCGCCAACAACAACGGGAACTTCACGGGCAACGTCACCGGCTCTCTTTTCCGACCGTCGTACGACAGCTTCCAGTTCGTTGTCTTCGGGTTAAAAGCCACCTCCAAGGCGAACTTCGAAAGACGTGCCTCAATATAACGTCCGGCAGCCGCATCATCTCCCGTCAGGATATTCCCCCAGTTTCCCTGGCAATCCACCAACAGGTTCTTCTGTCCCAACTGCACCAACGCATCCTTGATTGAGGCATCTCCATGCGGGTGATAAGCCATCGTACTCCCCACGATATTGGCCACCTTGTTAAACCGCCCGTCATCCATCTCCTTCATCGCGTGTAATATACGACGCTGCACGGGTTTTAACCCATCATTCACATAAGGCACCGCACGTTCCAGAATCACGTAGGAAGCATAATCCAAGAACCACTTCTCGAACATTCCCGACAAATGCTGAATCGACCGCACCCGGCCGTTTTCTTCCTGTTGCTCCGGCTCCACATTCTCTACTTCCCCGTTCTCTATTTCCTCGCTCATATTAATTGAAAATTGAAAGTTGCAATCTAAAATCTAAAATTTAAAATCTAAAATCATAAAATGGTTAGATTTCATCCTTCTCCACGTACAAATTATCTATAATAAAATCCTGCCGCTCGTTCGTGTTCTTTCCCATGTAATAGGATAAGATCGTACCAATCGGGTCCTGCTTTGTCATGCGTACCGGTTCCAAACGGATGTCTTTCCCGATAAACCCACCAAACTCGTCCGGAGAAATCTCTCCCAAACCTTTAAATCGCGTGATCTCCGGTTTCGGTCCCAACTGCTTGATCGCCTTCTCCCGTTCCGCATCAGAGTAACAATAGCGTGTCTCCTTCTTATTCCGCACCCGGAACAACGGGGTCTGCAAAATGTACAAATGCCCAGACCGTACCACATCCGGGAAAAACTGTAAAAAGAATGTCAACAACAATAATCGTATGTGCATCCCGTCCACATCCGCATCCGTGGCGATAATAATATTATTATAACGTAATTCTTCTATTCCATTCTCGATATTCAACGCTGCCTGCAAAAGATTGAACTCCTCGTTTTCGTACACGATCTTCTTGGTCAGCCCGTAGGAATTTAACGGTTTACCCCGCAAGCTAAACACGGCCTGCGTGTTCACGTCCCGCGACTTCGTGATAGACCCACTGGCAGAATCCCCCTCGGTAATGAATATCGACGATTCAGTCTTCCGCTCATGGTTGGAATTGAAATGCACCCGACAATCCCGCAACTTCCGGTTGTGCAGGCTCACCTGCTTGGCTCGTTCTCTCGCGATCTTCTGGATACCGGACATCGCCTTCCGCTCCTTTTCCGTCTCGACAATCTTGCGTAATAACAACTCTGCCGTGTCCGGATTCCGGTGCAGGTAATTATCCAGCTCCTTCGTCACGAAATCAAAAATAAAATTACGCACCGAAGGACCCTCCGGAGCTATATCTTTAGAACCTAGCTTTGTCTTCGTCTGCGACTCGAACATCGGTTCCTGTACTTTTATGCTGATCGCCGCAATAATCGAAGTACGAATATCAGCCAAATCAAAATCTTTCTTGTAAAAATCACGGATTGTCTTCACCACGGCCTCCCGGAAAGCAATCAAGTGCGTACCTCCCTGCGTCGTGTGCTGACCGTTCACGAAAGAGTAGTACTCCTCCCCGTACTGCCGTCCGTGTGTCATTGCCATCTCAATATCATTTCCCCTCAAATGAATGATCGGGTACAACCCCTCCCCACTCATATTCTCTGACAACAAGTCATACAACCCTCTCTTGGAATGTAATTTCTGACCGTTGAAATTGATAGTCAACCCGGAATTCAGGAACACGTAATTCTTGAACATGGCCTCCAGGTAATCCATGATGTAATGGTAATTACCGAACAACTCCTTGTCTGCAATGAAAGTCACCAGCGTACCATTCGGTTCCGTAGTCGGGGCCACCTCCTGATCTTCCACGATCAGCGCCTTGTTGAATCGCACCCGTTTCGTCTCCCCGTCCCGGAAGGACTGGATGATAAAACTCTCGGAAAGGGCATTCACGGCTTTTATACCAACACCGTTCAATCCCACGGATTTCTTGAAAGCCTCGGAATCATACTTGGCACCCGTGTTCATCTTCGAGGCCACGTCAATCAATTTACCCAACGGAATTCCTCGTCCGAAATCCCGTACCGAAACTGTCCGTTCCTCCACCTTGATAATAATCTCGCTCCCCGCTCCCATCGCAAACTCGTCAATACTATTATCCACCACCTCTTTAACCAGTATGTATATTCCATCGTCCATTGCCGCTCCGTCCCCCAATTTTCCGATATACATACCGGGGCGCAAGCGTATATGTTCCCTCCAGTCCAGCGTCCGAATAGAATCTTCCGAATAGTTCTCTACCATAAGTTATCCATGTTTTGCACAAAAATAATCAAAACTCCGCAATTTAAAATCTAAAATCTAAAATTTATAGGAGATTTCCTTAAAGCCATATACCCGCTCATTCCCCTCCACGTCCTCCAACACCAGCTGTCCGAACTCGTTTACTCCCCGAATCGATGCCCGGAACATTCCCCGTTCATCTTCCCAATCATACACTCCCTCCCGACGGTACAACACCTTCAAAAAATCACGTTCCAATCCCTCGTAATCCCGTATTGTTTCATATCGCTTTCCAATACAATCCAGCAACTCCTCCAACGCACGCTTCACGGGAATTTCCTTCCCGATCAACTGAAACAAGGAAACCGGATTCGGTGCATCCGACAAGAAACGTTCCTGATTAATATTCACCCCGATACCGCACAAAGAACCTCCCACGTAACGCCCCATGATGGAATGTTCGATCAATATTCCGGAAATCTTCCGATCCCCCACGTAAATATCATTCGGCCACTTCACGGAACACCCGCTCACGTAACGGGAAATAAAATCACAAGCGCCCAAGGCAATCACCATCGACACGGCAAACTGTTGTCCTGCCGATAATTCCCGCGGCTTAAACACCACCGTCATGGATATATTCTTCCCCGGCTCGCTCTCCCAATGATTCCCGACTTGTCCCCGTCCCTGCGTCTGCCTGTATGTCAAAATCACCATCTTATCTTCCAACTCGCTCCACCCCACACGTTCTGCTTCCGTGTTCGTGGACTCCAACTCCTCGTATTCCCTCACCCGAAAACCGCTAACTTGATATTCTTGTATCATACTTACCACATTTGTTTTTTCAAGCCAAAAGTAACTTTTTCCACCCAATTGCACAACTTTGTGTAACACACATCTGTATCATTCCCCCTCAATATTCGAGCAAAAACGAATCACAATTATCCCGATGTATCACTTGGAAGTCGCTATTTTCGTATGAATCTAAAAACAAACGAGGAATTTTCACTTTCTGATCAGGATTCCATTTAAATTCATATCCTGTTATTTTTCCATCTCGTTCCTCCACCAAATCAATTTCTTTTTGTTCTTTTGTTCGCCAAAACCATGAATTGCCCCACAAACGATTATACTCCAAAAACTTTTTCCTTTCTGATATTAAAAAATTCTCCCACAAAGCACCCCGATCAGCTCGTCCCTCAATTTGATTAAAATTGGCAATTAAAGCATTCCTGATACCGTTATCATAGAAGTATATTTTCTTACTGGTTTTCAGTTCATTTCTTAAGTTTCGACTAAAAGAATTCAATCTGAAAATAACATAAGACTGTTCTAACAAAATAACATATTTCTCCACCGTTTTTGAATCCAAGCTACACAATTGAGCCAATTCATTATAAGAAACTTGGCTACCTACCTGAAAGGCAAGAGCCTGTAACAATTTGACCAGACTATCAGGCTTATTGATTTGATCCGACATCAATACATCTTTATACAAATAACTATCAGACAATAATCTTAAAATCTCCCGTTCTTCTCCCGGACGCATCACGACTTCCGGATAATAACCAAAGATCAGACGATGCGGGATCATTCTTTTCTCATCTAGTAATCCATGCTCATCTACCATCTCGCCAAAAGAGAGCGGGTACATCTTGTACTCCCATTTTCTCCCGGTCAAAGGTTCTCCCGTTTTGGTCGCCAATTCAAATGCAGAACTTCCTGTAGCGATCAATTGTACATCTTTTATTTGGTCTGTCACCAACTTCAAACGTAAACCTATATCAGGAATTCGTTGAGCTTCATCAATAATGATTATTTTTTTACGACCAAACATTGCCTTCAAACGAGTTGCCGAAACCCCTTCAAACAACGCCTGTACATCCAACTCATCGCCATTTAGCCACATAACATCCTCCCGACCTTCAAAAAGCTCTTTCAATAAAGTTGTTTTCCCAACCTGTCTAGGGCCCATTAACAATATCGCCTTACCATCAAAAAGCCTCTTTTCTATAATATCCCGTAACTTCCGTTTGATCATAATTGCTCTATATTTTCTCCAAAAATACAACTTTTTCGGAATCAATTCCAAAAATTCTTCAACTTTTTCGGAATCAATTCCAAAAATTTTTCAACTTTTTCGGAATCACCTCGAATTTCATCGTATTTATAAACAAAAAAGCCCCGGAATTTCCGAGGCTCAATTCTTTATACAAAATTTCAAATCACTTCACGACCAAGTGTAACTTGAACAAGCTTGCAAGTCTTGTCGCGGGATACTGAATTTCGCGTCACGGGTGGGCCAAAAGAGACTGGTTAACGCTTGCCGGTGGGCTTACAACCATGGCTTGTACAATTACCCTGCCATAGAAGAAATACTGAAAAACAGGCAAGATGAATTACCCCTGGAAGAAAACGAGAATGATAACGGGCAAAAGAGAATACCTGCGCACGAGAATATAAGGGGAAAAGACTATAGCGGATGCTGTCCTGGATAGAATCGTTCACCAGGCTATCCGGATTGAATTACACGGGGACTTTATCAGAAAATTGCAAGCTAAAAGATAAAATCACTATATTTGTGAATAAAATTTAATAATAATAATGGCATACCTGTAGAATTTTATGCACGTGTACAAAGAGATGATCTGGCTGTTTTTGGGGAAAATTTAAAGAGGGACAATTTAAGTTGGATTCTAGGGGGCAATTACATTGGAATTTTCAGTATATAAATACCTAAATTCATTAGTGTCCTGTACATCGTTTGGATTTACAAATATAAAGAAAGAATTTTGATTCCCCGCCCTACTTATCCCAAAAAACGATTAAAACGATATCCGACTCACGAGGTATTTGATCTTGTATCCCTCCTCCTGTAAAACGGCAAACCTCTTTACCTAGCTCTCTAATCACATTCTGTAACGCTCCCATAATCTTTTGCAATTTTTAATTGTATTCCCAAAGTACATCCCGGAACGCCCTTTACCAACCAAATTATCCGAAAGCCCCGATTTATCATCTGAATCCCCGGAAAATTTATCTAAACAAAACTTCCCTTGAAAGGTCACCTCACAAGAACGATTAACAACTCTTATCTTCTATATCCCTTCATTCTATTGCACCTTCTTCCTGCACTTCAATTCCTAGAACAGGAAACACCCGAACACCTCTTCCCGGTAAAGTGGACTCACGGGCAACACCCAATCAGCAATGCAGATCGCCTTACCAATAAACCCTTCCACAGCCCAAAGGTTCACGATATAACTCCGGTGAACCCGACGGAACATATCCCTCGGCCACCAAGGTTCCACCACGAAAAGAGGGTATGTAATCAAAAGCCGGGGCTTATCCCGACGATAAATATAACTATACCCCCGAAGCCTCCACGTACAAGACTTCCGAGTAAAAACACTTCTCCACACGTTCTCCCTGACGTACAAAAAACAATCTCCCACGAGACGTTGCGATTGATCATTCGTTTCTTTCACAACTTCTTGATTTCATATCTCGCGAAATAACCTTTTCACCTGCAAACGCCCCATGTGGCGAAACTCTAAAAAACAAAAAGGGTATAACAAAAGCATTTACAACTTTCGTTATACCCTCTGACGGGAAAAACATCAACTTAAAAGTTACTTCAGAATCACATCCGTCCAATCTATTCTATACACACGTTCCATACCTTCACGCTCTACTTTCATGAACTGATAACTCACAACAAACTTTTTCTCAAAACCGCACATTCTATCTTGCAGAACTCTTCCTAGTTCATGTAGCCATATTCATTTAAGAACAAACGAACTTTTGAGGCGTAGAAGCCTTCTTCTTTCTTTTTATTGTTCATGAGCCACCATGTTTTTTTAACTCGTAACGAAACTATCGATTCGGATGATGCCAATCAATACGACCTAAAGTGACAACTTACCATTCTATTCATCGCTTTGTAAGTGATCACTCAAATTCAACACTCGCTATCCTTGGCTCAAAGCAGCAGTTCGGACGAACACAGACAATTCGAACGCCACTTGCACGCTGTGGTCCCACCTTCATAAAAGTTGCGATCACGCTTGTCTTACCATGAAGACCAAGAGGTCCAATATTTGCTTCATTCACACGTCTTGTGATTTCCTGTTCCATCTCACTTTGAAAATCATATCTACCATCCACTTGTGCCTGAAGCATCATAGATGTAGCCTCAAAATGACTTCTCCCAACACCTACAGCCAATGTACACGGTGAACACCCAAGCTGAGCAACAGCTTCTGTCGCCCAACTCACGATTTCATCCAACACCACCCGCGTATTGTGCTTATGGAATACACGATAGGTTTTTGCTCTAATCGCAGGACCGCCACCAAACATCAGAATATGCAATCTGATAACATTGTCTTGACAACGTCGGAGCAATATCGGGGCTGGCTCCACTCCGGCACTATCCGTATTCAGGCCACCAGACTGGTCTATTCTATGACTGTCATCTCCCATAATGCCCATGGGGCGTCCTGGAAGTTTACGCAGACCTTCAGCTATTCCTTCCCTAATAGCGTCTAACATCCGACCTGTAACTGCCACATCCCGGCCAACTTCCAGTACCATATGTGGAATGCCGGTATCATCACAGAGCGGACAATGATTTTTCTCCGCAGCTTCCGCATTTGCAAGTATGGTCTCCAAAACCCATTTAGCTTTCTTATTATCTTCCGATATAATTGCTCTTTTATAAGCTTCCTTTTTATCCTCACGAAAAGTAGAGCCAGCCTCTACAATGGTTTCGCAAACAAGTGAAACTATCTCCTCAAAACTCTTATTCATAGATGCTCCTCCCGTGTGCTGCCGCAATAATAGCCGGATATCGTACTACCTTCAATTGATATAACGCTTCCATACCAAGTTGTGGAAAAGCCACTAGTTTTTGTTCAATGGTTTTATCTGTAAGCAAAGCTGTCACGGGTGGAATAACCGCATAAACAGCATTATACTTATTTAGGGCTTCCACCGTTTCCTTATGGATCGCTCCCTTTCCAAGATGTAGTTTGATTCCTGCTTTACTTAACGGCTCAATACTACTTTCAATCTCTAATTTATTACTGGATGTCGGTCCGACACCAGCAGGACTAACTGCTGTATGAAAGATGACATTTCCCGGTAGAGAAACACCAAGTTCATTTATTTTGCCCTCTTTTACCATTTCTACTACCATAGGTAATACAGCGTCACGACCACAGAGAATACAACCTGTAATAGTAACAGTATCTCCAATTTGCAAGCCGGCCGCAACCTCTTCTGTGATAGGTGTATGTATTTCAATATTCATAATATTCTTCTGTCGCATTACTCGTTTACAGCAAACAACTTAACATATGCGCTTTCATTCTCAATAACGCCAAAAGCACGAGCTCTGTTGTAAACCTTCTTCGCCCAATTAGTGTGCGGCTTGATTTCATTCATCTTATTGCCGCCAAAACCCTTTACTACACCACCTCCTGTACCGAGAATTTGACAAGCATCGTCGTACTCTTCTTTCGTTACCGCCATCAGCGCATTAACAAACTTCACATGGGTGGGGTGAATAACAGTACGTCCAACGAATCCATTTGCTTTATCCAAAATGACCTCCCGAAGCAGTCCATCGATTTCATTATTTACGATGGGTAAACGCTTCATCAGATAATCTTCAATGCCATGATGTGGAAGTTCCTCAAACATCAATTCCTTTGGAACACGGAAAAACTCCCAGACCGGACCGGAAATTACATAATCATTGTTACGTCCACAAACATTGATGATATCCGACAAGCATTCACGTACCATCATGATGTCATAAATTGAATAATCAACACCACGACGCACACCAAAAACGGAACTAAAGTCCGTTCCCCCAACACGAACCTGCAACACCAAGTCTCGGTACTTGTCTAAAATCTTTTTAATGCCTATCAACTCAGTCATACGGGTTTCTTTGTAGGCAACCTCAGCATCCTCAATAATCGGCAAGCCATAAAGGATCTCATCAAAACGGTCATTCAGATCTTGCAGATATACATAGTATTCGTAACCATTCTCTGCGGTAAATTTCGGGAAATTAATACCACACAATGACTTAACCTCCTGTTTCGTCAGCTTTTCCCCAAACGCTTTGAATTGAGCGAGGTTACGAATACGGACAAAAATCAACGGGACCTTATCGACATCCAGCGTTCCATTTTCCACAGCTTCTGTTACCGTTGCCAACAAATAATGAACATTCTTCATAGCTTCCGGAACTTTTTCTTCCGGGCAAGCATCCTCGAAACATAGAACTATGGTTGTCAAGCCAGGTATCGAGTTATTTAATATTTTTGGAGTAAAATCTTTAAAACCAGGCATATACATAGTTGCACCAAGACAATACTGAAGCAACTCTCGGTCAGTATATTTATTAAAAGGCTCAGGTTCCACGACAAACTTGAAACCCGGATTATACCTATGATGTCTCATGATTATTTTTTTCCTTTACTATCTATCAGAATAATGTTTTGACATTGATTCCGGACAATGTATGCAGACTTTTCAATCTATCAGAACTCAATCTTAAAGCAGACTACCTCTCGGAGACCAAACTGCTTCCGGATAATACTCATCAATCATGCGCTTCACTAGACTACACTGTTTTGCACGCTTACGCGCATCATCCTCGGTACTGTTCCAACTATGAGTCGCAGCCACGGAACCTCCGGTCTTAAGGTAAATCGGTGCGGCAATACGGATCATTTCCGGCACTTCGTAATGACGGATAAAACCACCTGTAGACTTCGGATTTTCAGTATGAATGTCGATTGGGCAGTCCACCGTCTGGCGCATAGCAGCCAACATTTGGAGTTGGATGTCGCGAACAGGATTTATAGAGTCTGCGCCGATACTCTCCAACAGTTTTGCGGAACAGGGATTTCCGTGTCCCGTATGGGCAGATACCTTAAAGTGACAGTCTGCGGGAATCTCTCCCACTTTGCGCATTTCGTTCAATACCCACAAGCATCCTTCATCATAAACCAAGAAACCACGGCATCCTAGACGGGCTGCGCGTTTCACTTCCTCTATGGCACGGACAATCTGCTCCTGACCACGCAGACGATACCCCATACGCACACCTTCCTCCGTATGCACCGATGCTGATGTATCCGTGGTTGCCCGAGGACCGATGGCAAGAATCAGATCGGTCTGCCATTTGTGAGCAAGCTCCACCATCTTACAGATTTCCTCATCAGTTAAACGCATAATACCCTGTGTCTGTGTTACACGGTGCAGATACAGACCGTACCCATCCATAGCCTCCAGAAGAGCCTGCATTACCTTCGGGCCTTGAATCCCGGGGACTTCAAAGCGGTATTGTCCGCCATCAACGAACCGTTTTTCAGAAGTCGGTAAATCATACGCATCTCCCCCAGGAAGCCCGATTAACTTCAAAAATTCTCTTGTTTTTTCCATACTGTTCATAATCACATTTCTTTCTCCCGATTAGAACGGGACTTTATTTTATTTCTCACTGTAATTCTTTATTTACTCAGAGCATCTATCAGATCATCAATCACTTCTCGGTGGTCAAATACAATCGGAGGCAATTTCCTACTCAACCCCTTATGAATTCGACAGTCTATGAAAGATGCTTTACCACAATCACGTAAAACAGCCAAAGCCTCCACCAATTCCACTTCCGTTGTTACAGAATGTCCGACTGTTGCATAACCACACGCTTCCGCTATTTTTGTAAAGTCAACCTTATGACCGGCAGATGGTTGTCCTCCCACAGATTCATGCGCTCCATTATTCAATACAATATGCATAAAGTTTGGAACATCAAGTTTGCAGACCATTGTCATCGCACCCATATGCATCATGCAGGCGCTATCACCATCCAAAGCAACAACTTTCCGTCCGGGTTTCTCCAATGCAATCCCAAGCGCAACAGAACTCACGTGCCCCATAGAACCGACATTCAGAAAATCATGCTCTTTTGTTTCGCATCTCTTTTCTCGCAAGAAAAACAGTTCTCTGGTTGCTCTTCCTGTCGTTGCAGAATAGATGGCATCTCCCGGCATGTTGTTCAAAATAATTTCCATTGCCTCTTCCCTGCTCATCGGATAAGTATTGTCCACGTTATTCGGCTTATCGCTCGCCGCCATGACACCCTTCGGTGCAATCAAACCGTAAGGCTGTCGAGTTTCCTTACAATATTTGACCGCTTTCTCCACAGCCTTAGCAAACTTATCATCATCATCCTCAAGGATGGTGTAAGGGATATGCATGATTTCCAGCAGTTCAGGCGTAATCTCCCCCTGTAATTTATGCTGCGGATGATTCGGCTCAGTGTTTCCCTGCCCACGCCAGCCGACGAGCAAAAGCATGGGAACAGCATACACATCCTTATCCACAAGACTTGCCAGAGGATTCACCGTATTCCCCAGTCCACTGTTCTGCATATAGACAAGCGAAATCTCTTTACTTGCGAAATAATGCCCGGAGGCAATACCAACCGCATTCCCTTCATTGGCAGCAATAATATTCCTGCTTCCACAATTATTTAGGGCATAGTTGCAAAAACCGTTCAAATAAGAATCCGGCACACCCGTGAAGAAAGTAACACCATGCTTTGCTAATTCTTCAAACACTCTTTCTTGATTCAACATTATTTTTTCTCTCCTCCTACAGAGCCTTTACCTTTATACAAAGTGAAGTATTCGGGACTGTCCGCCTTACTGGTCTGCCACGCTTTTTCAAAGGCATCTACAATAGAATCCGGCAAGGAACCCGCTTTCACCGTTTCCATATTCTGTTTCAAATGATTCAACTTGGATGCACCAATAATAATCGCATCTCCGCGTTCTGCACTCAACATAGAATGATAAGCAAGCCAGCGATAAGTTGCTTCAATAATAGTAATACCCTCTTTCTCACAGGATGATTTGATAATTTCTACAGCGTCAAAATAGTTCTTTTTCCAGTAACGCTTCTGATAATTAGGACGATGAGTGAAGCGCCCATCTGTCGGAGTGTCTTCATATCTTCCATAACGTCCCGTGAGCAATCCACCCGCCATCGGATTATAGGCATAGAAACGTATTCCAAAATGATGCAGGCATGCGTTCAACTCAGTTTCCGCTTTTCTGGTCAAAGGGTTGTAAATGCCCTCGAACACGGTCGGCAATACCCAGCCGTTTTTATCGCATATCCGCCATACATCTGCAACCATCCATGCGGGAAAATTGGAAAGCCCCAACTCTCTGAATTTTCCTCCTCGATAGAGATTATTACAGGCCTCCAAAACGTTTGCCACCGGTGTTGCAGGATCGGGAAAATGAAGATAGAAAGTATCTACTGCAGGAACCCCTAATCTTTTCAACGACTCGTTCAATTGAATATAGGCAGCTTCTCCGTCCAACTTACCGGTAATCCGAGGATTCACTTTTGTTGAAATTTTATACGAGCTGCGGAGTTTAGGCAAAACCTCTCCCAACAGCTTTTCACAGCTCCCCTCGTTGTAGACGTATGCCGTATCAAGCTCCTCATATCCCGCATCCAGAAACATCTCTACAAACTCACCCACATTCGGAGCAAATACGGACTCTCCGAATGTCATTGTTCCAAGTACTAACTTCATTTTATATTTTCTTTTATGATTTTCATAACCTTCCGAACTTTCGTTCCATCAGTATTAACCAACTGATACACTTCGTCACCAGAAAGTCACTTTCCTTATAAATATCTATACTAATTTTTTAATATAATTAAACGCCCAAATCCGCTCCGTCCGTTTCATTCCAAAAATCAATATGCACATCAACGCATAAAAAAAAGACGCAGCCATATAAAGCACAACTTTAGAAAATTCCTCGTTTTCTGTCATACGAATCAAAAAGAGTGGAATAAAAGCAAACAAAGAAGATATACCAATCGGATATAAGACTTCTCTAAAATAACAACGATAGGAAATAGATATCTTACTCAAGACAATCCAAATTCGTATGCCCTGCGTTAAAAGTTCAACAAAAAGGTAGATACACATGACCATTTCTGGAGAAATATGATAAAATTTCAATGCCAGATAAGCAATAGGAACAGTCAATAAAAGAAAAGTCCCTTCATATATTTGAAACCTCTTTATATCTCCCGTCGCATGAATTGCATCAATCATTGCACCGCGTAAAGGCCATAACAGTGCAACAGCAAACATTATACGTACAAAACCGGCAGTATATTCAGGCACATCTTCTAACCATATCTTTAATATTGGATTTATGCACAATGTAAGTGGCAAAACGATTAATAGCATCAAAAAAAAACCATACTTTGAAGACATCATAATCAATTTATGCATATACAACATATCAGATACGGCATATGATTTTACAATCTGAGGTCTTACCGCTGTTTGAAAATTCTGCACAAAAGTAACAACAGCAGCTTCTACTTGAATAGCAATAGCTCGTGCAGCATTGACTACAGGGCCAAAAAAAAGATTTAAGAGTATATTAATACCCTGCGTATATCCCACAATCGCAAAACTCCCATTTAATGTCCATCCCACGTAAGCAAAGATCTTTTTTACCCATTGTACATTCCAAACCAACTTAATCTTGCACTCCGGGAAATGAGTAGAACAATAATAGCCATATACTATCCGTATTAAAAGTTGAACGACAAAGAGAAGTACGGCATATGCGATTAATTTATCCTGAGCCGTATAAATCAAAGCCCATACTACTAACAACTTCAAAAACACCTCTATTATAGAAATATAAGCAAAAGCACCCATCCGCTCATGCGCAATTATCAAAGCATTATACGGTATATTTACAAAAGTGATAACTGCAATTAAAATAGAACTATGATACACCCATAAAGCAGCGGTCATTCTTTCTGCCGGTATAACCAATTTATTACATACAAACCACAAACCAACAGTTTCCCCTACAAGAACAAGAAGTCCGGCCAAAAGAAGATGAACACAAATCACGGTTGAAAAGACTTGTTTCAATTCTTCCTCATCGCCTTTTCCCAAAGCAAAGGTAATAAAACGAGTACTAGCTCTGGATAAAGTATTTACAATAATATTTAACATCGCTACTATACCTCCAACCACGTTATATATTCCAAAATCCTCAACACCCAGCACCCTCAACACCACACGTGAGGTGTAAAGGGACACTAACATTATCAGAAACGTCCGGATATATAAGAAAAATGTATTTTTAGCGATACGTTTATTATTTTGGGAAATACTATTAGAACCTACTACCATTACACTAAATAAAGTTTATAACAAGCTATCTCACATATCTATTATTCTTTGTCATGTAAACATTAACAAAAATAAAGATCAGCAAAAATGGCCCCCACGAATTAAAATACAAAAACTGTCCCCAAAAAGCATCGAATGTAGCTCTTGGAGCTTTAAATATTGCGTCTATCATAAACAATCCAATCGCAATCCTCCATATATTTCCTCTATTTATCGCATTCTTTAATAACACACACAACAGAATACCATATATAACATTGCCTAAGAATACTCCGATATAACCAAAATCAACATATAATTCCTCTATATAACAGGAACCATATCCCATGCCCGTCAAATAGATAGTCGGATTAGCATTATACGACACGAAATCAGCAAGATACGTTCCAGACATTGCAGTTTCCAAGGATTGCCGTCCAAATTCAAAGTTCAAATTTAAATTCAATAGATGATCAATCCAACTATCTTGTAACCACTTTAAAGTATTATATAATGAATAATAAGCATCAGGATCTAGCCTTGCCTCAAATAATTCTGTATATTTAATAACATTTATAGAGGTTCCTTGGCGAACAAAAAAACCTAGTAAAGGGGAATATGCAGAAGCTGTACCCACCACATGTTCTGATCTAATATATTCAAATAAATACATAGACATTAACAATATTGGAATTGATGCACCTATATAAATTAACTGTTTTTTACTAATCCAAGGTTTTCTTTCAGGATTAACAACATTTCGTAGCATCATATAAGCAAATATGATCAAGATTCCTGTCATGAAATAAATTCGTCTCCCTGTTCCTAGCGACAATAAGAGGTAAAAAGAATACATAATAATAACTATTTTAGCTTCTCTTTTGGCAGGCATTGTTGCAAGATACAAAAAGAATGCTGATGGAGCCATATAACCAAACACTCTTATAAGAGCAGGTATTCTACTCGAATATGATAAATAGTAACTAATATATCCATATTGAACAACATAGAGAATATTATCTAACAAGATAAGTATCCATAATGCATATGACACAAAAAATAAATATTTACTAACAGTTCTTACGTTCATGTAATAAGTGCTATTATAATCCACAGCACTAAAAACATGCCTATTTTCTTTTGTTTTATCTGCCAAGAAATATCCAAACATCAACCCTGTCAGCCCAATCAATAAAACTAAATCAGTATGTAATTCTATATCTTCTGAAAAATCGTAACCATACACATTAATGAATTTATCGAGCAACTGTCCACCTAATAAGAAAGTGAAGAAACAAATTAAAAATGAAAATAAAAAAATATTATTATAAATATTTTTAATAGAAAAATACATACCTAATAGAAACACCATGCAAGGAAGAATTATTACTACTGAATAATCTTTTACGGCAAGAATATATATCGAAATTAAAGAGAATGCTAAGCTAAATCGAAATATAGTATTAAATCTTAATTTGTCTATTTTTATCATTTCCACTTAATTCAAGATTATGAAAATATTTTATTCCTATAAAACTTCAACAAATACCTCCAATATATAATTAAATACGCATGATTACTCATTAACCAAACATAAGATTTCAAATACGAGGTATCATTCATCTTAGAAATAACAAAATTCAAATCTTCATCCAAAACTATCTCATACAACTCTTTTCTTAACATATCCTTACTTTTCTTTTTGGATACATTATTTAAAGCAACCAAAGAACGCTGCATAAGCATCACTCCTAATCGTTTTTTAATTTCCTCTTCCTCAGGAAGTTTTTCTAACAACCCACAATATATCTCTTTCACTGAAGTCCAATAGTTTGGAACATATCTATGAGTTACAGAATTGTCTATTTCCATATAATGATAAAGAGGTTTATCTGCCAATAAATACAATCTCTTTACACGGAAATGAAGCTGTACAAACAAATAGTAATCTTCACTCCGTATCATCCCTTCTGTATATCGAATTTTAGGATTCTCCAAAGAATCTTTTAATATCATTCTTACCCATGAATAAGGAGGTATTCTTTTAGCAGATACATCACTGATCAAATCTATTGCTATTTTCTTTGCTTCTTCCCCTACATATAATCCAGAATCATATTTATATTCATGTTTTACAATAATGCCTGAATGCTCTTGATTATACCCACAGATAACCATTTCCGCATGACTAGTTTCCGCAGCACGAACCATTTCTTCAATCATATTACATTCAACATAATCATCCGCATCCACGAAAGAAATGTATTTACCACTTGCACAATCTATTCCAACATTACGAGCTGTAGCAGGTCCAGCATTTTTCTGATTAATTAATGAAATCTGAGAGAATTTATCTTTATATGTTTCACAAATATTCCGGCTACTATCAACAGAGCCATCATTTACTAAAATTATCTCTATATCTTCATAAGTCTGTGCAACTAAACTATCAAGACACCTACAAAGTGTTTTTTCCGCATTATATACAGGGATAATAATCGAGACTTTAGACATATCTACTTCCTTTTACACGTTAACAATCATGTTGATCTTTATAACCCAACAATCGTAAATCCTTATCGAAAAATGACATAACCGATCCGAAAGTTTCATTAGCATCAATGTTCATACATCTATTTATCACCCACTTAGATATCTCTTCCGAGACAATTCCATATGAACATGCGTGCATTTTAATTTGTAGATCATTCCAATCAAGCGCTCCTATTCCTTCCCCTTTCGGTATTAATATCGTTTCCTCTAAAATTTCTCCATCACCCAATACAACTTTTATTCGAGCTCCCCTGATCCCACACGCTCTATCTTCCATCAAAGGATCTGGTACTAATTCTATTTTCGCTAACAAATTATTTATTACAGGATCCGCTTTTTCAACCTGAAGATCCTCTATGGAGAAATCTCCATTGTTGAATGCTACAGCTATCGCATAATAAATTGAGAATTTCGCCTCTTCCTGTGAACGTGGATTCCTTATTATTCCCGCTGACTTAATCGCACTTGGATAAATATACACTTCAATTTTCTCTATAATATTAGGCAAAAAAGTATTCTTATCATTCATCCGTTCCCGAATTTTCAGAACACCGTCAATGCAACAATGTGTGTGACGGCATGTTGGATATAACTTCAAATAACTTTCACCAATGGTAAAATCAACACCAAGACCTCTCAAAAGGATCGTTTCATCAACATGATCTGTAAAAGCATGAAACCACCCCTTTTTACTCTCCAATGGATTTCGAGAACTCAATAATCCCTTTTCTGCCATTAAAGCAGAAAGGATACCTATCCTTGCCGCATTTGCAGGATTAATCGGCTTACAACTTTGTCCACTTTCATCTATAATAATCAAACCACTAGACTGAATCGCTGATAAAGACACACTATTATAGACCCCGCATCTATCTAACCTCATTAGTTTAGCACAAGCAGCTCCACAAGCCATCGCACCAGCAATCCCTGTAGAATGAAAACCCTTGTTATAAAGTCCTGGCTGGGCAGCACCCGCTATTCTATTAAAAAATTCATATCCTACATTTATGGCAACAATAATATCCTTCCATGTTACACCTAGCTTCTCACCCAACGCAAAAACGGAAGATATTACATGAGTCCCTATATGACCCGCTGATTTTCGATTGCCATCATCCATATCTGCGCCATGTGCATAAGCCGCATTCATAAAAGCGGCATTACCCACTGGATATTTTTTCTTCTCAAATAATATTGACGCTTGTTCTGCTCCTCCCTCTTCTTTTATAATAGACATTGCCACCCTATTAAACTGCTTATTAACCCTATATCCTGCTATACTTGCTGCATAATAATCAGCTACAAACAATTTAGTCTGTTCAATGACACCGTGCGGTAAATCCTCATATTTAAGCGCAACAACAAAATCAACTAAGACATCAGTATATCCCTCCATATCTAAACCTACTTATAAGATACTGATTTTTTGACAGAGTTTCATATTTTCTCCATCTATGCCTTTCAGTTGAATTGTATTATATACTTCATTCATCACCCTATTCAACTCTTCTCTACTCTTAGTTTCTATATGAAATCTTGCAAAAACCTGTTGCAAAGTACCTATCATTTTAACCTCATCTCCTACATGAAGTAACTGTAGCATCCTAAACACCTCTGGCATTTTTGCAACACGGTCCAGACCTTCAATTTCAGCAATAGTTCCTCTCTTTGCTAAAATCGAATAATTGGCTAAGAAACGGCCATTCATATCTACACTTATTCGTTCAATAAGATTTTCATCTCCTAAACACATTCGTCCAACAAGTGACGTATTTATCATCAACTCCAATGGATTCACATCAAAAACATGCTTTGTGATAAAATAGGATAATCCTCCTGAAAACCTAATCCCGGGATCATAAGGCCGAATAACTTCTCCATCAACAAATGCTTGTATAAACATCGTTCCATTATAAAAATTAAAATCTTTAAGCATTTTGATCATCTTCGGATGCATCGTTTCAAAATATAATTTCACGTGTTTTGATGGATATATCGTACAATCAGCTATGGCACCTACATTCTTTTGTTCTCTATTAACAAATCGATCATTTATTTCCCACACATATATATTTCCACGATCAAATAAATATTTAATGGTAATCTCTGGACAATCCATATATTTTTCACATAAGAATCGATTTGTTCTTGAATACAATTTTGCCTTTTGAATTGCTTGTTTCAATTCATCTCCAGAATTACATATCGAGATTCCTTTTGACCCACAACTATCAGCCGGCTTCAAAATAACCGGATAAACACTCTGAGGTATTTGATCTGAATCAAAATCACTTGTCAGTTCGTACGTCTCCACAATAGGAATACCATACTTTATACAATTCTTTTTGAAATTCTTTTTATCCTGCAATTCATTCCATTGATCACGTTTCACATAGAAATCAAGCCCTATGCTCTCAGCCACATCAATCACACTAGTTATAATATCCTCATTTCCAATAACCAATATACCATCAACAGCCCGCTCTACCAGTAGTTTCCTCAAACATTCTCTATCACAAACATCAATAATATATTGTTCATCTGTTAAAGAACGTATATCTTGTGATATAAATTTCCCTGCTACAAGTAACTTTATGCCATGACTCTTAGTATAGTATGCAATATCATTTATTGAAGCACTTCCACCTATATATAAAAGACGTTTCCCTTTCAATTCCATAACAATATTCAAGTTTTTATTATTACTCTGTAGTAATACAAATCTGTTTCATGGCATTTTCACAGAGGTCGATAGCAGCTTGAACTGTATTCGCTTGAGCAATTACATACCCTACACGATCTACACTACTACTAATTTGACCAACAATATCACCTATTGTTTTAGTCAACACGACTTGCTTAATACCATCTATTTTATTTACTATATCAACACCCGAAATATTTTTAATAATACCTTTAGTCTCTTTTAGATAACGTATCGCTGCCCCTTTATCAAATTTTGGAGCAATAGAAGATTTCTCTCCCAATGCTATTTGTATCGTAGCCTTCACCATATCAATACCCGTAGACAATGGCACTAAATGTGTTGTAATACAATCTCCTCCCATCCTGGCTCCAAGTTCAATCATTTTCGGCCCTCGATCTGTTAGCATTATTTCCACATGAGCCGGTCCATTATTAATACCTATAGATCTCACAGCTCTCTTTACCAAGTTTTTAATCGCCAAAATATCCTTATTACCCAATAAACTAGGCTGACTGTGTCCCATCTCGACAAAATAAGGCCCCCCTGTTGTCAGTTTATCAGTAACTTGTAAAATATGGACATCACAATTAATAACCATAACCTCAACACTGACCTCACGACCTTTTAAGTACTCCTCTACAATCACTCCTCCATTTCGTCCATTTAGAGAACTATATTGAATCGCATTCTCCAAATCCTTAGAACTTTCAATTAAAATAACGCCTCTACTACCCGCATTATCTACAGGCTTGCTGATACAGGGATACGTAATTTCCTGAACAACCTTACTCAATTCCTCTGGTGTACGGAGTATATAATACCATGGATGTTCCACCCCTGCAAGTTCAAAAGCTTTTATCATTTCTCCTTTGTCAGTTGCCTTAATCGCCGTATCGTATGATATTCCAACAAGACCTAGTTTATGTGTGGCATAAGCAACAGCCCGCATTGGCATATCTGTGGCTAGAGTGACAATACCATCCGCTTTAAATTCTTTTGCTGCTAGATACACACCTTCTTCATCAATTGTACTTACATTAAAGTATTCATCGGCATAAGATATACCAATCGCTTGTGGATTAAAATCAGCAACCCCAACATACAAACCCATTTCTTTAGCTTTCAGTATTGCAGGTAATTGCAAAATAGAAGCTCCTATAATTAACAATCGTTTCACTTATAAATAGCTCTTGTTTAATTTTATCGATTATCGTTATTTTTTTCTCTTGAAACATAAATATTTTCCCGTCTTATCACAGAAAACACAGTCTGTAACATAATCTTCAAGTCTAACTTAAAAGAAACATGATCTACGTAGTATAAATCATATCTAAATTTATCTTCTTGAGAAATAGAATTTCTAAAATAAGCCTGAGCATATCCCGTAATACCCGGTTTCACATCATATCGTTTTCTTCTTTCGACTTCAACCTCATCAAATGATTTCGTCGCTAAAGTAGGCCTCGGTCCGACAAAACTCATATCCCCAATTAAAACATTCAACAATTGTGGTATTTCGTCAATAGAAGTCTTCCGCATAAACCGACCTATAGCCGTCACTCTAGGATCATTATATCCATTAAATGTAGAGCCATCAGGATTCCTTACATCTGGAGAATTAACATACATTGAACGAAACTTAAACATCTTGAAAGGTGTACCATACCGTCCTCTTCTTGATCCATTGTAGAATATCGGACCCGGATCTGAAATAAAAATGACAGGAGCCAATATAATTATTATAAATAATACAAATGGCAAAACTATCAACGCAAGAATAAAATCTATTCCTCGTTTTATATATCGTTCATACATACAAAAAAAATTAACTCAACTGTAATAAACACTCCCTCACACACCCAACAACATAATCCACATCTTCATCAGATAAACAAGTATGAAGCGGCAACGTCACTACATTTTTAAATTGCTCATAAGCATTCGGATAGTCCTCTATCTTGAATCCTAGTTTCTGATATCCGGTGTGCATAGGTAACGGCTTATAGTGCACATTGGTAGCAACTCCTAATTCTGCCATTCTCTCTATAAATTTGTTCCGTTGTTCAGTATCTTTACCATTCAGATTTATAACGTATAAATGCCCGGAAGACATCCTATCCGGCGTATAATGTGTCAGCATTGTAACTGGTAAACCTGCCAGCCCTTTATTATAACGGTCTATAATTTCTCTTCGACGGGACAAAATCCCATCATATCTTCTTATTTGCCCTAAACCTATGCCGGCACAAACATCAGTCATATTACATTTATACCATGGCCCAATGATATCATATTCCCACGCACCTAACTTCGTTTTTGCAAATGCGTCTTTACTCTGACCGTGAAGGCTCAATAACATGTATTGGTGATATAACTCATTATTATCTATCCCTTCAATATCTCTCCAGGTAACCGCACCACCTTCCGCTGTTGTCAAGTTTTTCACAGCATGAAACGAGAAATTCGTAAAATCCGCAACAGAACCTATTGGGAGTTTTTTATATGAAGCTCCGAAAGAATGAGCCCCATCAGCCATAACGATAACTCGACTCAATGTTTTTTGAATCAAGTTATCACTTGGCTGGAATAAATTCTTTTTCCGTTCTACTATATCAAAAATTGTATCATAGTCACAGGGGATGCCGAACAAATCCACTGGAATTATAGCTTTTGTTCTCTCGGTTATAGCAGCTTCTAATCTCTCATAATCCATCGTGAACTTCTCGGGCTCACAATCTATCATGACCAATCTTGCCCCCACATGCTCTACCACACTTGCCGTAGCTGTATAAGTGTAAGCAGGAACTATTACCTCATCACCAGCTCCTATACCTAATATGCGTAAAGTCATCTCTGCACATGCCGTATTTGAGTTCAAACAAACGGCTTTTTGGGTGTGACAACGTTCCGCAACAAGTTGTTCTAATTTTTTTGTTTTAGACCCGGTAGTAATCCAACCGGACTTCAAGGCCTCAACGACCTCATTGATCTCTATCTCTGTTATATCAGGAGGACTAAACAGTATATTTCTCATGACTCTTTGTAATTTCTAACATTTTCTTATTACTTCTTTTGGGACTCATAACCATACCCGTAGCCATAACCATAGCCATAATGCTTACCATAGCCATAACCGTATTTCTTACCATAACCATAGCCATAGGTGTTCTTGCGCTTGCTTAAGTCGATTCCGTTGATCACAACTGCCAACTTATCGAATTTATGATCGTCCTTAAGAACATTGATGTAGCAAAAAGCGGCTTTCGGGGTCACGTCCGCACGGCAAACATAAACGCACATATCGGCTACACGGCTTATTATAGCCGTATCCGTTACCATTCCAATCGGAGCCGTATCCAATAACACGTAATCATAACGGGCTTTCAATTGTTCTATCGCCTTCTCTAAAGCATCACGGGCTACCAACTCCGTCGGGTTCGGGGGAATTGTTCCACCTAAAAGAATATCCACGTTCGGGCTGATACCGGAAGGCTGCACAAGCTCAAAAAGATCGTTGTCTTCCGGATTCATTAAATAATTAGAAATTCCCTCTTTCTTTTTTGATAAGCCGAATATCCTATTCAAGCCGGGCTTGCGGATGTCCATACCAACCACTATCACTTTCTTACCCAGAAAAGCCAAGCTGACAGCGAGATTTCCGGTCACAAAAGATTTTCCCTCGCCGGGCTGCGTGGAGGAGAAAAGTATGACCTTCTGGTCTTTCTGTAGCATAAAGAGCAAATTGGTTCGCAATCCCCGGAAGGTCTCCTCCATCACATCGTTCTTATTCTCGCGTACCACGATAGCACCTTTATCTGATGACTTACGAATGCTCAACGGTAATTCGCCCAGAATGGGCACATTCGTCAATTGCTCTACATCAGCCCGGTTCTCAATCTTATATTTCAATAATTCCACGATAAAGATGATTCCCACCGGAACAACCATGCCGACCACCAAAGCTGCCAATAAAAAGACGAGTTTCCTCGGGGCTACCGGCTCCTTACCGGGTAAGGGCTCCTCTACAATACGACCATTATTAGCCGTGGATGCCAACGTAATCGCGTTCTCTTCCCGCTTCTGCAATAGCATGATATATAGAGTTGCCTTGATTTCCTGTTGGCGGGAAATCGTCATAAACTCTTTCTCCTGCTTGGGCGTGTCGCTGATCCGGCTCTCGAATTTGCTAGCCTGACGCTCTATATCTTTTTGGGCAATTTGCAATCCTTCCAATACGCTATTCACCGTTGTTTCCACGCTACGCCTCATCGCCTCGATTCCCGTATTCATGTTTATCACCGCCGGGTTAGTTTCCGAAGAGGTACGTAACAAACGTTTACGCTCGACGATCATCGTGTTGTATTGCTCAATCACCCTGGTCAGGTTTTGATCTTGCAATCCCACGTTTGCAGGAATTATCTCTTCCCGGTTGACCGGGTCGTTGATATAGGTATATAAATATTGAACCAAACGGATTTGCGTGGCGTTCTCCACTCGTTGTTGCTCATACTTGGAACTCTCTTGCAAAGCCAAACGGGCATCATTTGTCAAATCCGTCAGACCGGATCGTTGCTTGAAATCCGCAAGCTCGCTCTCCGCCGCACCCAACTCATGGTTAATGATACCGATGCGTTCCTCGATAAACTCGGCGGTTTTCTGGGCTACCTCATTTTTCTCGTCGTTCGCATCTTGATTATAGAACGCCACCAAACGGTTAACAAAATCCACACCCCGTTCCTTTACCGTATTCTTCACGCTGATCTTTGCAATAGTCGTGGTCTGGGAAGAGGCGCTCACACTCAAATCTTTCATATACTCCTCAGCGGTCTCTATCGGCGTGTTTATAGTAGCACGTAAAGCGATTTCCTCTTCTTCCATACACGAGGTATCACCTCGCGTAAAGCTTAAAACGCCCACGGGTGTCGGCAACACCGCCGGCAATTGGTCAAATGCCTGCACCATCTCTTGATCTTCCCCGTCTTGCACATATTCAGCCTTAACAGACAATTTCCCTGCTTTCGTAAAGGCAAGTTCCAACTTTATTGGTTCCTCCAGCTTAGAAGCTTCTTCCGGTGTCATATAAATCCGCACCGGACTGTTCTTATAAAGAGGAATCGCATAACCGAACGCTCGCTTTTTCACTACACGAACATTTAAATTCAGATCATTCACGACTTTTTTTATCAAAGTACGGGATTTCAAGATCTCCACCTCGTTATCAAAATTATTTGTCATGGAAAACATGCCCAAATCTTGAATAGCCGCTAACGGATTGTTCCCCGAACCACTTCGTTTATCCTGCTCCTTTATCAACACGGAACTGGAAATATTATACACAGGCGTTTGATAACGCAGAAACAGGTAAGTAGCGATACAACATATCAATATACTAACAACAAACCAACGCCAATAAAAAAGGTATTTGAATAAAAGAGCGAGAATATCAATCTCTTGTTCCTCATTCTCCAAGCTCCTATTACTATTTATCTGTTCGTCTACCATCTCTCCTAATTTTCAATTCTCAATTTTCAATTATTTAAGTATGTTCACTAATAAACCGGCGATAGATACCAGAATCGATATCGAACTCACCCAAAGGGTCGTGCTGTTACCGATATCGGAGTTTTTTGCTTTTGTTTTGTTCGGGGTCACGTAAATA
>NZ_JBCOSQ010000047.1:37051-41307 GCF_040920905.1 Butyricimonas sp. RTP31003st1_G1_RTP31003_210430
CACCCAAAGGGTCGTGCTGTTACCGATATCGGAGTTTTTTGCTTTTGTTTTGTTCGGGGTCACGTAAATAATATCGTTTTGCTTCAAGTAATAATACGGGGAAGTCACGATTCCAGCATTGTTTAAATTCAGTTTGATGATCTTACGCTTGCCGTTCACATCCTCACGGATTAGCTTCACGTTATCGCGAACACCATAGATCGTCATATCACCCGCCATAGCCAAAGCCTCCAGCACGTTCACCTTCTCGTTACCGATCGTGAAGCTACCTGGACGGGCTACCTCACCCAATACCGAGATCTTGTAATTAGCCATACGAACCGTAACGATCGGGGATTCTTTCAAATAAGGTTTCAAACGCTCGCGAATCAAATCCTCGGCCTCGTTCTTTGTAAGACCACCCACCGCCAAGCGACCGATAACAGGGAAATCAATCTCGCCCTTGTTATTCACCAAGTATTGCTGCATGGTCGGTTGCGTAGTCGTACTGATATTTGTCAAAGCCGCATTGAGCGGAGTCTGCACCGTCAAGTTGAACGGAGTCGCGGCCTTCGGGTCTGTCGTATTGACCGTGATGCACAACAAGTCTTTCGGCATGATCTTCGCGTCATACAAAGGAAGTGTCCCCTTAAAATCGTTCACAGCCTCTGGATTTTTGAGGTAAGGTACATTCTTGTAAGAGGTGCAACTCGCTACCAACAGAGGTAAAGCCAATAAAAGTAGTAATCTTTTGATTTTCATATTATTTTGTTATCATTTTTATTTCATTGAACACAGATGATGCGGGTTTAACGAAACAAACGAGAGAAAAGACCTTTCGATTTCTTCGGTTCGTATTCCGACTCGTATTCGCGCATTAAATCCTCATAGGAAAGTTTTTTGCTCACCATCTCGTAGATCATGCCCCAATCCGGGAGACCGCCAAGATTACGATCATCGATAAAGATGTCTACTTTCAACTTGCGGGAGAAATGGTTGTTTTGCTCTTTCTCCTCCTCCGGATAATCACGGTTCACGGCGTAAAACTCCAAGCCGCGATCACGGCAGAAGGCAACAGCCTCATCCAAAAGCTTACCCTCGCGTACACTCCATAAGATTAACTTGTGATGTTCCGATTGTAACTTTTTTAATGTCTCTATGGCGAAAGGAAGCTCCTTACCGATTGCCGGATATTTATGCTCGACGATCGTACCGTCGAAATCCACAGCTATTATCATCTCTTAATTTTTCAATTCTCAACTCTCGTCTATTTCACATCCAACCTCTCGAACTCCGAATTATTCGACTTAAACTCCGGCACTACCCGTTTCATCAGCCGCACTGTATCCTCCACCTTTACCGCCAAGGCCAATTCAGACAATTTATCGTAAACCTTCAGGATATCGTTCCGCTTGTATTCACGCACCCGCGCTACCCGAATTTTGGCATGTCCCGTCGGGAGGGTATTCTCCTCGTTACTCAACACTTCCTCGTACAGTTTCTCCCCGGGACGCAACCCAATAAATTTGATCTTAATATCTTCACCCGGAATATACCCGGCTAATCGAATCATCCTTTCCGCCAAGTCTACGATTTTCACCGGTTCACCCATATCAAAAACGAAGATCTGGTTCCCCGCACTCATGACCGCCGCCTCCATCACCAGCCGACAAGCTTCGGGGATCGTCATAAAGTAACGGGTTATTCTCGGGTCTGTCACCGTTACCGGACCGCCTTGCTCGATTTGTTTCCTAAAATATGGGATCACGCTACCGTTACTCCCCAGCACATTCCCGAAACGAGTGGTCACGAAACGTGTCTTTCCCTCTACCTCTCCCCGTTCCATCGCCAATCCTAAACTCTGCACGTAGATTTCAGCCAATCGCTTCGAGGCTCCCATCACGTTCGTCGGGTTCACCGCCTTGTCCGTCGAAATCATCACCATCATTTCCACCCCGTACTCCACGCAAAAGTCCGCTACCAACCTCGACCCAATCACGTTCACCCGCACTGCCTCGCAGGGATTTTCCTCCATCAAAGGAACATGTTTATAAGCCGCAGCGTGGAAAACCACCGCCGGACGATACTTTTCAAAAGCCATTCGCAAACGTTCCTTCTGACGGACATCCCCGATAAAAGGGCTAAACTTCAAACCCGGAAAATTTCTTTCCAGTTCCATGCGGAACTCGTGCATCGGAGTTTCCGCATTATCAAACAGGATCAAATGCCCCACACCCAAAATCGTCAATTGGCGGCACAACTCACTACCGATACTGCCCGCCGCTCCCGTGACCATCACCACCTTGCCGGCAAAATTTTCAGCACACTCCCGCGTATTTATCTTGATCTCTTCACGCCCCAGTAAATCCTCAACCCGTATTTCACGAACGATAGTCTTCTTCAATCCATCGCCCAGCACGTCAACCGGAGGCGTCACTAAATTTTTCAATCCGCAATCCGAACAAAAACGCACCAAACGATCCGCCTCCCGACGAGCCTCCTCGTGCGAGGGATACAACAACGCATTAATATTATATTTCTTCACGAAACGGGAAAAATTTTCTTCGTCCTCGAAATAACAAACCGGCAAATCGGATATCACGCAGGACTTCAAGTACCTCTCCGGGTTCACGAACCCCACTACTTGATAGTGTTTACTCGTGTACATCCGCTTCTTGAGTGCAACACTTTTATCCCCGCTCCCGTAAACCAATACACGGCTTTTACCCGAAACATCCCGTGAAACCGCATAATCGTAAACCAGTACCAGCGTTACGCGAAAACCGCTTAAAACTACCGTTGTCACGAGAAAATCAAGCAAGCAAAAAGCAAAAAGATGATGACCGAACAAGCACCAATCTGACCAAAAAAGCACACCTCCTAAAAGAATATCGCTCAAAAGTATGGCGAAACACAATCTCCCCATACTTTTCATCGATGCGTGACGGATGATGTTCTTACTCGTTCCCGAAAGCCAAAAAACTAAAAAAGTCGTCACCCCTCCCGCGAACAGTACCGTAGCATAAGCCGACCAAGACAGAGCCGCTATAAAACTATCGATAAAAAAAAGCGACACGAGCGAACCGGCAAGCGACAAATAGACATCCGCCAAAAGAATCACCTTATAACTCACGTATCTTTTCCTTTCAACCAAGTACTTGGATACCTCGTTTATCAAATTTTCCATTTATAAAATGATAAGGCTTCTTATTCACTAAAAGTTTAAAAGAAGCGTCCCCTCCGGTATTAATAGCTTGATCCGGCTTATGAAGTACCGTCGAGGGAGACGCTGTTACCGGGGGTTGCGTTACCCGGTATATCTCTCATTGCAAGCGGCGAACTCCCGCTTTGCAAGTATATTAAACACTTTTATTGTAACATCAAAATCATTCTCCCGCAATTGCAGGAATCGTTTAACAATCTCATCCTCCTCCTGCCTCACGGTGACAACCAAACGCACACGCTCTTCCTCAAATCGCACGTGTTCTTCCAACGGCAACTCCATCGCACCTACAACGTCATCATACAAACAAATAGCATCCCACCAAGACAACAACATTTCACGGTTTCCGCCCCGCGTATACCTCAACACCTCTGTCACCAATCGTCCGGTAAGTTCTCCACACTCCTCGTCCCCGACAAAATAGTAACAATTGCACAATAAACGACAAACATTCGGAGTACGACAAGGCAATGCGATCTTACCATTCCCCCGTGCCGCAAGAATCCGGTACGCTGCGTCCAAACCGTTTTTCAAGTAACCCAAATCCGAGTACACCTGATAGACATCCATCATGTCCGCCGCATAACCGGCACGGGTATCGACGGGGACATCCTCATTTCTCAATTGCCTCGGGAACAAGTGAACGATCGATTTCGCTCGCTCGTGAATATCACCGGGAGTGCCAAAATCATTCTCCAACCACGGGTATACCCGTACCATCGAGTACACCGTCAAGTAACCGTGTAACAAGCCCGACAACTGCCCCGGGGGATATGACCGAACATCAAGCTCCTCCAATCGCTTGTACAAATCGTGAAATAAACCTTTTTCCATTTGTATTTCCTGATTTACGATTTTAGATTTATGATTTTAATTGTACTTGTTGGCACTTTTTTAATCATAAATCGTAATTCATAATTCATAAATCTTAAATTAATCCTTTTGTTTTACTCTATTCTTTCCAGAAAAGAACCCGGGATGTAAGACGTGGCGATTGACACCACTCCCTCCAAACGAATCACCACCCGCTTGTGTCCCCTCAGGCGCACCAGTT
>NZ_JBCOSQ010000048.1:0-39940 GCF_040920905.1 Butyricimonas sp. RTP31003st1_G1_RTP31003_210430
AGATTATTTTATTGAACTATTTATAATTTTGCAGTCATGAGAAAAGAAGGAATTTACACACTTTTTGAAACACTATCCATGATTTGGTTTACATCTTGGTTTACATGGGGGGGATTTTGCTTACATCATTGCTTACATGAGGGGGTAAAAACCATGAAAATGGCCAGAAATGAAAAAAGCACTTCCTTTCGTAAGTGCTTTAAAATGAGAGCGGAAAACGGGACTCAAACCCGCGACCCCCAGCTTGGAAGGCTAGTGCTCTATCGACTGAGCTATTTCCGCAAATAAGTGGGGAGAGCAGGATTCGAACCTACGAAGACGATGTCAGCTGAGTTACAGTCAGCCCCAGTTGGCCACTTTGGTATCTCCCCTTTGTTCAAAGAACAATTATTTCGGGTGCAAATATACAGCTTTTTGGTTTTGGCGCAATAGTTTTTGGTGATTTTTTGCGTGTCGATATTTAATTTCTTTAATAATGTAAAGGAGTTCAGAGGGTTGTTTGACGGAGTTTATGGCGTAAATAGTATTCTTACGTTTGATAATTGTATGTATGGATGAAATAATAACTACATTTGTAATGTGTTATAAATATTATAATTATGCAAGATTTAATAAACGGACGCTGCGGTTGGTGCGGAACGGACGAACTGTATGTAAAATACCATGATCAAGAGTGGGGAAAATTGGTGACCGACGACAAGAAATTATTCGAGTTTCTAGTGTTGGAGAGCGCTCAAGCCGGATTGAGTTGGATAACTATTCTTAGGAAACGGGAGGGATACCGCAAAGCCTTTTGTGATTTTGATGTCGAGCGGGTAGCACGAATGACGGATGAAGATGTTGAACGGTTGATGCAGTTTGATAGTATCGTGAAAAATCGTCTAAAAATCAAATCAACAATTACGAATGCAAGACTATTTATTGATATTCAAAAGGAATTCGGTAGTTTTTATGACTACACGCTGTCGTTTTTTTCCAACAGGAAGCCGATTGTCAATATCGTTCGGTCTTTAAGCGAGATTCCGGCGTCTTCTCCTGAATCTGATGCCATGAGTAAGGACATGAAAAAGCGGGGTTTTAAATTCTTCGGGACCACGATTTGCTACGCCCATTTGCAGGCAGCGGGGTTCATTAACGATCATTTGGCAGATTGTATTTGCCGGAGGGATAAATAATATTTTTTTTAAGAGGGAAAAAAGAAAACCGCCCGAAGGCGGTTTTAATCATTTCTTTTTGTATCCCACGGGTTGCGTGTAGATAACGATGTGTTTTGCCGGGAGTCCGATGACTTTGGCTAATTCTTCCTTATCCACGGAACCGATGACCACGGTTGCCATATCTTTTGCTGCACATGCCAAATAAACGGATTGTGCCATGTAGCCGGCATGGTGGTAAGAGTATTCTTTCTGGTGTTCCGGGTTCGTGATTCGCCCTTCCTTGTTATGGTCGGCCGTGTAGATAAAACACACGGGAGCGACGCCCATGAAAGGTTGTGGACCACATTCTTTACGGAAATCTCCTTTCTTCACGAGTTCCAGTTCGTGTTTCTCTGCGTTATAGCGATAGATTCCATCTGCCGTGGCCACGTAAAGCACCATTTCTTGCCAGTTCGTGGCGGTGGGAACTGTTCGTTTGCCGCTTTCCGGACGGTTTATACCGTTTGCTGCCCACACTAGGTCGGAAAGGTCTTGTAAGGATAGTTGTTTCGAGTCGAAATTACGGTCTGTTTGCCGTTCGTTCAAACAGTCCATGAGTGCTTTCCCCCCGCTCTTTTTCGGGGCGGGTAATTTGATGTTCTGGGCGCTGACTGCGCCGCCTAATACTGTTAGTACCAGCATTGTGATAATTGTTTTCATTAATTTACAACATTAGTGGGTGTACCATTAAAGAAGTTCAGGATGTTATCAACAGCTTCCTGCCCGGTGGCAATGCGCGTGTCGATAGTGCCTGTAGCGTTGTGAGGGGCAAGGATTACGTTATCCAAGCCGTAGAGCATTTCAGTAACATGGGGTTCATCCTCGAACACGTCCAAGGCGGCCCCGGCGATCGTTTTATTTTGTAAACAGATGGCTAGTTCCTTCTCGTTAATGACTGCCCCGCGAGCAGTATTTACCAGAATAGCTGTCGGTTTCATCAATTCAATTTCCCGTTTCCCGATCATGTGGCGGGTTTCATCTGTCAGAGGGGTATGAATGGAGACGAAGTCCGATCTTTTCAGTAACGTGTCAAGATCAACTTTCTCGTATCCTTCTACTGTACTCCGGCGATTGTAGTAAATAACATTCATTCGGAATGCTTCTGCCAGTTTAGCCACTGTTTTACCAATATTTCCCATGCCGATAATTCCCAATGTGCGCCCTTCCAGCGTGAAACCGAGATTTTTCATAACGCCCCACATGCTTTCTTTTTCAACCCGGATGCGGCGGTCACATTCGGTAATTCTGCGTGCGGCGCTCAACATGAGTCCCATGGCCATTTCTGCTGTTGGGAAACATACTGCTTTCGGGGTGTTACAAACGGCAACTCCTTTGGAGCGGGCGAATTTGATGTCGATATTGTTGTAACCGACACCGAAATTGCTAATTACTTTTAACTTTTTCCCGGCCTCGATAACCGCATTATCGATAGAGCGGGTGAAAATGCCTAGAATAACATCGTAGTCCGGAACAAGTTTGATTAATTCTTCCGTGGTGAAATACTCGCCTTCCGGCATTGTGATCGTGTGTTCTTTTCCCAGTTTGGCGAATGATTCGCGGGGAATGTTGTAAGTAACTAGAACTTTCATATTTTTGATTTTAAACTTTAAACTCTAAACTTTTCTCAAACTCATGCGGGCATCTGCCGGGGCTTCCAAGCCGATAAACTGTGATGCCAAGTATTTGTAATATCCCGTAACGGCAACCATCCCCGCGTTGTCCAGCGAGAAACCCAACCGGGGAATGAAAACTTCCCAACCGAGGCGGGCGCCTTCGTCATACACGGCTTTTTGTAACCCGGAGTTGGCTGATACCCCGCCTCCAATGGCGATTTGTTTGATCCCGGTTTGTTTAGCGGCTTTTTTCAATTTGGCCATGAGAATGTCAACGATCGTTTTTTGCAGTGAGGCACAAAGATCGTTGAGGTTATGTTGTATGAAATCCGGGTCGTTTTTGATTTCATCCCGGATAAAGTACAGGAACGAGGTTTTCAGCCCGCTAAAACTATAATCCAATCCGGGGATATTCGGTTTGTTGAACGTGAATCTTTCTGGGTTACCTTCTTTTGCCAAACGGTCGATTACCGGACCTCCGGGATAGGAGAGTCCCATTACCTTGGCGCATTTGTCATATGCTTCTCCCGCTGCGTCATCAATGGTCTGTCCGATAACTTCCATGTCCAGGTAGTCTCGTACGATAATAATCTGCGAGTTTCCCCCGGACACGAGTAGGGTTAGGAACGGGAATTTCGGGTGACGGGATTCCACACCCGGTTCTTTGATGAAGTTCGCTAGGATGTGAGCCTGTAAATGGTTCACCTCGATCATGGGTATTTGTTTGGCAATAGCGAATCCTTTGGCAAAGGACGTTCCCACAAGGAGGGAGCCCAGTAATCCGGGACCTCTGGTAAAGGCCACTGCATTTACTTCATCTTCTGAGACTCCGGCTTGTTTTAAAGCTTGCGCTACCACCGGGATAATGTTTTGCTGGTGTGCCCGGGATGCTAATTCTGGTACGACTCCCCCGTAGGCCTCGTGAACCTTTTGACTGGCAATAACATTCGATAGCACAACCCCGTCTTTTAGTATAGCGGCCGAGGTGTCGTCGCAAGAAGATTCAATACCGAGAATTACAATGCCCATTTTAATTTCTTGATTTTAGATTTTAAATTTTAGATTGCATAATTCATGATTTGGTGATTTTAGATTTAGTGATTATTAATCACGGGATCATTAAATCGGTCATCACGAAATTAATTCGTTTTACATTTTTCTTAATTTTCAATTATTAAGATGAAATGTCCTGCAATATTAATAAATTTGCGTGCAAACTAAAATAATGACAGCATAAAAAAAATAATCTCCATATTATCTCGGTGTGTGATAGGATTGGTCTTTTTGGCCTTTGCAGCATACATGGCTTTAATGACCCCGTTTGTACAGACGAGGTTAGTGGATTATTTTACCCGTATTTTAGAGGAACGGACGGGAACCACGATTTCTATCGGACGGGTGGAATTCCGCCCGATAGAGTCATTGATTCTAAATGATGTGTTTGTTCGGGATTGTCGTCAAGATACGCTTGTGTTTTGCGAGCGACTGGTGATGAAGGTGGATTCCGTGAGTTTCGTGAAAAGACGTTTCACGATTACGGAAGCTGCTTTCGAAAAAGCCAAGTTTAATTTATGGATCGAACGTAGGCAAGATGGAGGGGAGAGTCTTACAAACGTGGAACAACTCATTAATTCTTTTTCATCTTCCAAGGTCGATACCGTGCCTCAGACCTCTTCGGGGTGGAACGTGAATCTGACTCAGGTAATATTGAAAGATTGTCGTTTCCGGTATATCGAGAGCGATTATGAACCGACAGATTACGGGATTAACTGGACAGACGTTGAGTGTCAGAATCTGAACGTGCGTATTTCAGGTATTGATTTTTCGAACAAACAATATCGGGCTAAAGTTGCGGGACTTCGTTTCAGGGAAAAGTCCGGTTTCGAGGTGACCAATATGGGAGGGGAAGTCGTGGCGAGTGATGATAATTTGTTGGTAACAAACACGTTTATACAGACAGAACGAAGTAAGGTTTATTTGGATACGTTGGAGTATAACTGGGTTCCGGAACACGATTACTGGCGTAATTTTACCACGAGGATGCAACAGCGTTACGTGTTTACTGATTCTAGGGTAAGTTTTGATGATCTGTCGTATTTTAACGGGAAGTTATTGGGGATGCATAATACCGTTTTCGGTAGCGGGGTTGTTTTTAACACGATAAATAATCTGGAAGGGCGTGATTTAGAGATTTATTTAGGGGATAAAAGCGTGCTGCATGGTTCATTTGCATCGCACGGGTTACCTGCTTTTTTCGAAACGGATTTCAATATCGATTTCACGGATACAAAGGTGTCTCCACCGGAATTGGAGGCTATTTATATGCCTTGGCTTAGAAGTCATTACGTGAAAATGCCGGAAATTTTGCATAAATATGATGTCTTTACTTTTGCCGGGAATTTTCAGGGAAAGATTGAGGACTTTGCTGTTAAGGCTCGTACCACGACTCCCGGAATGGTGGGAAGCGTGCTTTTTAATTGCGTGATGGACAGTATCGGGGATATTCGTTACGATGGTTGGTTTGGTTTAGGACAGGTGCAATTCGGATTTCTCACGGAACAATCCTTTTTGGGTAGAGGGTCATTTTTCGGGAAGTTTGATGGGGTGTTGGGTGATTCAACTTCTCGATTTAATTTGTCGAGTAATGTACGTCGTTTGCAGTTATATGATAAGGAAATTCGGGATATTCGCTTGACATTGGGAACGGAAGGTGAACACTTGTATCTACTTTCTTCCGTGAAAAATGATAGTTTGCAGGCTGATGTTCTTTTGGATTATATTATGGGCGACACGTTGAGTTTGGCAAAGACTGAAGGCTATGTGAACGTGCGTCGGTGGGATTCGTGGGCTCCCTCTGTTTTCGGGGAGAGAGAGTCGATTGAATTTGATTTTAGTGGTACTTTAAAACAAAGTGAGGATAATCGCTGGGTGGAATTGCTGGTGCCGGGGTTGACATACGAGAACAGTAGGGGGACGTGGAGTACTGATTCCTTGAAATTCTCCACGACTATATTGGGAGAGTACAGTTTCACTCAATTGCAGTCGGATGTGGCGGACGTGACGATGGAAGGTTTCTTCCATTCCTTGGAAGTGACGGATTTGTGGAATAGTTTTTTGGTAAGTTATTTGCCCGACTATAAGTATGCTGTTGACAGGGCTTTGCCGGAGGGTACGAGCCTGATGCTGGATGTGCATTTAAATGACATTAATCCTTTTTTGAAGGTGGCTTACCCGCAACTGAAATTGTCCCGGGGTGGGAACTTGGCCTGTGAGTATCATTATGCCGATCGTCAGGTAGAGTTGTCTTTGGAGGCAGATACAATTTCCTATGGTGATTTTAAATTACGTGATTCCCGAATGAAACTGAATGGGGATGGGATAAACTTGCATTGCACGTATTCTGCTGATGAATTGAGATATATGAATTTCGGGAAGTTGTATAACGTGCGGAACGTGATAGAGGTAAACACGAATAACGTGAGCGAGCGTCTGACTTGGTGTAATTGGGAGAGGGAGAGTTATAGCGGGTCGTTTGCAGCTAATTTGCGTTTGTTGAAATACGGGGACCGCCATTTAACCCAGGTATTTATTCATCCGAGTACGTTTGTTATGGCGGATAGTACATGGCACGTGGCACGTTCCATGATCCTGAAGGAAGACAATGATATTTTCGTGAATAACTTTGAAATCAGCCGGGGTGAACAGCGTTTTCGTTTATGGGGACGGGTGACGGATAATCCTCGTGATGTTCTTTCTTTGGAGTTTCATGATTTCAGTTTGACCGAGTTTAACAAGATCCTTTTTGATAATAAATTACAACTTTTCGGTCAGGTGAATGGTGAAGTGAGGATTCGAGATTTGTATAATGATAATTTGATATATGCCAACGTGAACGTG
The DNA here is from genome assembly GCF_040920905.1 of Butyricimonas sp. RTP31003st1_G1_RTP31003_210430. Lineage (NCBI taxonomy): Bacteria > Pseudomonadati > Bacteroidota > Bacteroidia > Bacteroidales > Odoribacteraceae > Butyricimonas > Butyricimonas sp. RTP31003st1_G1_RTP31003_210430. The sequence continues at coordinate 6,707 of NZ_JBCOSQ010000048.1, forward strand.
GATCAGTGGGGAGTTAACCGGGATACATTAGGGATACTGGATTTGAATTCTCGTTGGGATGCATCGAATAGTGCTTTGGAGATAAGTATGGTTAACCGGATGAAGGAGAGAACCCCGATCGGGGTATTCGGGTATTATAAGCCTTCAACGGATAGTTTGAACGTGAATCTGGAGCTTTCCCAGATCGAGGTGAATTATCTGGCCGGTTATTTTCCCGATATGTTGAAAGGTGGTGAGGGTACGATCTCGGGTAATCTAGTTATGAAGGGGACAACACAAAAAGCCTCGGTTGACGGTTTTCTGGAAATGGATTCCGTGGCGCTTACGGTAGCCGGATTGAACACGGCTTTTAAAGTCGATGAGCGTTTACCCGTGAAGAATAATCGGGTCGTGCTGGATAATTTCAAGATATATGATGCCAAGGGACACGCATCGGTTTGTTCGGGGTATTACGATCTGAACTCGAATTTATACGACGTGTCGCTTAAATTTAATAACTTCCGGGTGTTGAATACCAAGGCGAACCAGAATGATGCGTTTTACGGGCAACTGTATATCACGGGACAGACCCGGATGAATAATTTGTCCGGAGATGGAGCTTTATCCGTGAATTTGAAACCGGAGGCACATTCCGTACTTTACATTCCATTGACTTCTGCGTTGACGGAGGAAGATGGGAGTTTCCTACATTTTATAAATAATCGTCAGGCAGATGAGGGGCGGCGTCCGGATGAAGAGCGCTCTTCACTGGTTTCCAATTTTGATTTGAATGCTAATATCGAGATCAATAATAATTTGGAGGTTCAGATTATTTTTGACCCCACGATCGGGGATATTTTGAAAACGGTGGGAAGTGGTAATCTGCGTTTCGGTTTGGGGAAAGATAACGAGTTGGATATGTTCGGGGAATATAAGATTGAAAAGGGGGATTACTTGTTCACGTTGAGTAATTTGATTAACAAGAAGTTCGTGCTGAACCCCGGGGGAAGTATCAGGTGGAATGGCTCGCCGTATGATGCCACGATCGACGTGAGCGCTATATATAATTTACGTACTTCTTTGAGTGATTTACTTGCCGGAACCACGACGACGGTGGATAAGACAACGAAAGTGCCTGTTGAGTGCGAGTTGAAGTTGGGGGAGAATCTGATGAACCCGAACGTGCAGTTTGGTATTAATTTCCCCTCTCTTGATGTGCAGATGCGAAGTCTGATGCAGAGCTTTTTTTCCAGTCAGGATGAGATTAATAAACAGATGTTTTCTTTGTTGATATTGAACAAGTTTTATACTCCGGATTATGTTGATAAGGATGCCGAGCTGGAAGAACGGAACACGGGCTACCAGATGGGGGTGACGACGGCGAGTGAGTTGCTGTCAAATCAATTATCCCGTTGGTTATCGCAGATCAGTAATAATTTTGATATTGGCTTTTCTTACCGTCCGGGTGATCAGGTGACGACAAACGAGTTCGAGCTGGCCTTGTCAACCCAGATCTGGAATAACCGGGTGACGATTTCTGCCAATGGTAACATGATGGAGAAAGCAAAAACTAATTCCAATACCTCGATTACAGGAGATTTTGACGTGGATGTGAAATTGAATCGCCAAGGTACATTACATCTAAAAGCCTATTCGCATACCGATGAGAAGATCACCTATAATGCAACCGAAACCGTGCAAGGAGTCGGTGTCTCTTATCAGGAGACGTTCGATACCTTCCGGGAATTGTTCCGGAAATACCTGGCTATTTTTAAACGGAAAAAACAATCGACGTCTCCCGTGCAATCCTCTGATAATAAGCAGTAATTTTCATTTCCAATTTTTCATTTTTAATTTTCCATTCTTTGTCATTGTTTTTTTGATTTTTTTTCATCAAATTGTGCTCGTTACGTGAAAACGTCGAACCTAACTAAAATTATATCATGAAAAAAATGACCGAACAAGAGTACATGGACCGCGAGGCCCAATACGGTGCTCACAATTACCATCCACTTCCCGTGGTGTTAGAAAAAGGAGAAGGTATTTACGTGTGGGATGTTAACGGAAAGCGTTATTTCGATTTCCTGTCGGCTTATTCTGCCGTGAATCAAGGACACTGCCACCCGAAGATTGTAGAGGCAATGACGGAGCAAGCCCAAAAGTTGGCTTTGACTTCCCGGGCTTTCTATAATAACGTGCTGGGTGAATGGGAAGAATATATCACCAAATATTTCGGGTACGATAAGGTGCTACCGATGAATAGTGGTGCCGAGGCTGACGAGACGGCCTTAAAATTATGCCGTCGTTGGGGATATGACGTGAAGGGAATCCCTGCCGATCAAGCTAAGATCATTGTTTGCGATAATAATTTTCACGGTCGTACAATCACGATTGTTACGCTTTCTAACGATCCTTCTTCTTATGCCGGATTCGGACCTTTTACTCCCGGATTCGTGAGAATACCGTATGATGATATTCCTGCTTTAGAAGAGGCGTTGAAAGATCCGAACGTGGCCGGATTCCTGTTAGAACCGATTCAAGGCGAGGCTGGTGTTTATGTACCGCATGAAGGATATTTGAAAAAAGCGTATGATTTGTGTAAGGCTCATAACGTGTTGTTTATGGCTGACGAAGTGCAGACCGGTATTGCCCGCACGGGTAAAATGCTGGCTTGTGATCACGAGGGGGTACGTCCGGACGTTTTGATCCTGGGTAAAGCCATTTCCGGAGGATTGATGCCTGTTTCCTGCGTGTTGGCAGATGACGAGATCATGATGACCATTAAGCCGGGAGAACATGGTTCGACTTACGGGGGAAATCCCATTGCAGCTAAAGTGTCTATGGCTGCTTTACAGGTAATCAAGGATGAGAAACTGGAAGAGAATGCCGAAAGACTGGGTAAGATTTTCCGGGAGAGAATGAAAGCGATTAAATCCGATATGGTGGAACTTGTCCGCGGTAAAGGTTTGCTGAATGCGGTGGTAATTACCCCGAAGAATGGTAAAACGGCTTGGGATGTATGTTTGAAATTGCGTGATAACGGTTTGTTAGCTAAACCGACTCACGAGCATATTATTCGTTTCGCCCCGCCTTTGGTTATCAATGAAGAGCAATTAATAGAAGCGATAGGTATTATCGAGAAAACATTAAAAGAGTTCGAGTAGTCGGATTTGAATTTATTATTAGGCATCTTTTCATGATCACGAGTTTGATTTTGGAAAGATGCTTTTTTATATAGTCCAACAATAGCGTATATTATTTCTTTAAATTGTGAAAAGTTTATTTTTCCGCGTATATTTGTTTTATTAAATATCCCTCTTATATGTCAATAGATTTCGATTCATTATTGGAAGGCGTTAATAAAAAAGATATGCGGGCGTGGGAAGAGCTTTATGCAAGGTATTATGCCGTGTTGTGTTCTTACGTGAACAATATCTTGCGGGATCGGGATCAGGCTCAGGACATTGTACAGGATGTTTTGGTGGCTGTCTGGAAATCTTCCAAGCGGTTTGGGGATATGAAGGAACTGACTTCTTATTTATATCGTTCTTGTTATAACAATGCGTTGATTTATAAGCGTAATGTTCAAATCCGTAAGGGTATAGAACAAAAAATCGTATTGGAGGCAGAGGTGGAATTTTCTGATGAGATTTTTGCTATTACCGTGAGAGATGAGTTATTGAGACAGTTGTATTGTTATATCAAGGAATTACCGGATGGTGCCAGGGAAATAATGGAATTAAGTGTTTTGGGGTTGTCCGGGCCTGAAATTGCAGAAAAGTTAGGGATCACGATTCATACAGTGAAAACACAGAAAAGTAGGAGCTTCAAGTATTTACGAGAGAAGTTGAAAGATTCCGTGCTGTTATTTTTAATTTGACCGAAATTTTTTATCGTTTTTGTCATACTCTTTATGACTTCATGTATTATACAATTAAACGATCGTTTTTTAATCAAATAACGAATCGGGAAATATTAAATTATGAATTTTAGTAAGTAGTTGGTAGTAAATGCGATGAAAAAATGCGGAAAATAGAATATCAAATATTTAGGAGCTATTAAAAAACGATCCATTATTGATGTTTCGCGTTTTTCACCAGAATAGCAGTAAATACTTGGATGAATAAAATAACAGGAGATGAAATTGGATTTACATAGAGTGGTAGAATTGTTTCGAAAATCTTTTTCGACTTCGCTTTCTGATAAAGAAAAAGAGGAACTGGATGACGTTTTGCAAGATGATTGTTTGAAAGAGGCATACGATCAATTATCAGATGAAACTTTTGTACTGGATAAATTTCGGGAGTTTGAAAAATATAAGTATAAACCTGCTTTTGATAAGTTAAAAGCTTACCGGCATCGAACCCAGATTAGTCGATGGATCGCATGGGGATCGTCCATCGCTGTGGTCTTGATCCTTATGTTTGTTTGGGTTCACCCTTGGGAATATCGTGGTGATATGCAGGAGTTAGTTAAAAAAACGCAACATATTATACCCCCCGGAAGTAATGCGGCCATTTTGAAGTTGGCAGACGGGAGAATGATCGAAATCGGGAAACAGCCACTGGAACTTAAAGATGCCCAAGGATGCGTGGTAAAATATGAAAATGGTCGTCTTGCTTATTCTTCTGGTGAAGAAGGTCGGGTAACGGAGGTTTACAATGAGTTGGTTGTGCCTATTGGTGGAGAGTGTCATATTCTTTTGGATGATGGGACGGAAGTTTGGCTAAATGCAGATTCAAAATTGAAATATCCTATTGCGTTTAGCGGGGAAAGTCGTGAAGTGATCTTGTCGGGAGAGGCTTATTTTGATGTGAAAAAGGATACTCGTCCTTTTGTTGTAAGTCTGGAAAGTGGTGATATAACTGTATTGGGAACCTCTTTTGGCGTGAGTGCTTACCCGGGTTATCCGAATTACACGACTTTGGTCAGGGGAAGTGTCCGTTTTACTTCTCTACGACAGGAACAAGTTGTTTTGACTCCCGGGGAACAGGCTGTAGTTGATATTTCTGGAAATCTGGAAAAACGGAACGTGGATGTGGAAGAGTTTGTCGGGTGGAAAGATGGAGTGTTCATTTTCAAGGATAAAACATTGGCTGAAATCATGCAAATATTGGAGCGTTGGTATGGAGTAAACGTGATTTTTCAGGATGAAAGCTTGAAAGAATTGGAGTACACGGGTAGTCTTGAAAGATATGATTCTATTAATACATTCTTGCAATTGTTGGAAAAATTAAAAGAAATTCGGTATGAAATAAAGAAAAATACAATTGTCCTATTTAAATAAAAAGAGAAAGACAGACAACAAATTTCTCAGGTTCGGCGTCTGTCCCTTCTCGATTTATATTATTAATATAAACTACAATAATATGAAAAAAAATCGATTAATTAGGTTTCCTGGCCTATTAAAAAGGTACAAGAAAAATTTAATGATTATGAAATGGTGTATTGCTTTTATCTGCTTGTTCACTTTGAACTTGTCTGCGAATGTGTATTCTCAAAAGAATATTGTATCGCTGGATTTATCTGATGTATCCGTTGAACAGTTTGTGAAGGCGGTTAAGCAGCAGACGTCACTTAAATTCATGTATAATTCGTCTCTTATCCGTCAGGCGGGGAAGATTTCTGTGAAAGTTGAAAACAAAGAGTTGAAGGACGTGCTGAGTATGGTGTTGGGTAAAGTCAACTTGGAATACGAATTTTTTAATAACGTGATCTTGATTCGCCAAAAAGGAGAGGGAAAGAGTGAGCAGCAAAAGAAAAAGGTGGTGAACGGGACGGTGAAAGATGAGCATGGGGTGACATTACCGGGTGTTTCCGTCTTGATTAAAGGCGAGAGCGTGGGTGTTGCCACGGATATAAACGGGAAATATTCCATCACGATTCCAGAGAATAAGAAGGAGGTTGTTTTTGCTTTCTCGTTTGTCGGGATGGTTCCGGTGGAGGTTCGATATACCGGTCAGGATTCGATTAACGTTGTGTTGAAAGAGGATGTCGAAAAAATAGATGAGGTGGTGGTAAATGGTTATTTCACCAGGAAAAAAGAGAGTTACACGGGTGTTTCTACGACTTTCTCCGGGAATGATTTGAGAAAAGTATCCACGGGGAACATTTTGAACACGTTGTCCATGCTTGACCCTTCTTTTACGAAAGTGGTGAATAACGAGATGGGGAGTGACCCGAACACGATTCCTAATTTTGAGATTCGCGGTTCCAGTAGTTTGAAAGCTGATTTTGACGGGAATCCGAATATGCCGACATTTATCATGGATGGTTTTGAGGTGTCGGCGGAGAAAGTGTTTGACCTTGATCCGACTCGGGTACGTTTTATCACGATATTGAAAGATGCAGCAGCAACGGCTATTTATGGTTCTCGTGCGGCGAATGGGGTTGTCGTTATTGAGACCGAGGCGCCGAAACCGGGAAAATTGCAATTATCTTATAACGGGAGCATGAATTTTGAGGTGGCTGATCTCTCCGATTATAATTTGATGAATGCGGAAGAAAAATTGGAATATGAAGTTCGTGCGGGACTGTATGATAAAGAAGACAGGCCTGATTGGACGGATAACACGTTTGATGCGTATAATCAAAAATTGAAACTTGTTAAGCAAGGAAATGATGTGGATTGGTTGGCCATTCCCGTGAGGGAGTTAGGAGTTGGTCACAAACATTCTATTATTGCGGAAGGTGGTAACGAGTCGTTTCGTTATGCTTTAGACCTTTCTTATTCCAATAAAATAGGTGTGATGAAAGGTTCCAAACGTGATACATACGGAGGGGGAATACGACTTCAGTATAATTTGAAAAAGTTGAAGTTTACGGATTATGCTTCGTTTGATCACGTGAAATCCGTGAATTCTCCTTATGGTAATTTCAGTGCTTATCAATATTACAATCCTTATTATAATCCTTATGATGAGAACGGGAATGTGAAAAAGATGCTTTACGAGTACTCGTATTATGACCGGGGATTTCAGACAAAAAAGATGTACAATGAGTTGTATAATGCTGTTTTACCTTCTAAAGATCAATCGACCTCAAATCGTTTCTTGAATAATTTTGCTATCGAGTATGATATTATTCAAGGGTTGAAGTTAAAGGCGAATTTATCGTTAAGTGTTGACAATGGAAGAACAGATGTTTATAAGCCATATGAAAACACGGAATTTATTGATAAAGAGAAAAAGGGAAGTTACTCGCAGGGACAATACGAGGATTTCAGTTATGATGTAAATATTATATTGACGTATTTCAAAACGTTTAAAAAGCATGTCTTGAATGCCGGGTTTATTTATAACCTGCGTGAAACAAATCATGATCAGACGGATGTGTATGCGCTTGGTTTTCCGAATGCCAACATGGACCATATTTCGATGGGTGCCGGGTTTAAAGAGGGTGATAAACCCGGTGGAGCTTACGATGTGACCCGTTTGGTGGGTTTTGTGGGTAACTTGGGTTACACGTATGACGAGCGATTTCTGCTTGATTTTTCCGTTCGTAGTGATGGTTCTTCTTTGTATGGATCGAATAATCGTTGGGGTACGTTCTGGTCGTTAGGACTGGGATATAATTTACATCACGAGAAATTTATGGAACGTTTGACATTTATCAATTTGCTCAAAATTCGGGGGTCTATCGGAACGACCGGGGGACAAAATTTTAACCCGTATCAATCCATGGCAATGTATTCTTATAACGATGACCGAATTGGTTCGATTTCATATAGTGGTTATATTGGAGCTATATTGAAGGCTTTCGGTAATAAAAATTTGAGATGGCAGAAGGTTGAAAAACAAAATGTGGGTTTGGATTTCGAGTTGTTTGACCGACGCTTGACGGGGTCTTTCAACGTTTATAATGATATTTCCAAGGATGTACTTATTGACGTGACTCTTGCTCCCTCGCTGGGATTTTCTTCTTACAAGGAGAATCTGGGAGAGGTGAAAAACAGTGGTGTTGAGTTAACATTGAAAGGTACGGTAATTCGGGATAGAGAACGTGAAATTTATTGGGACATCATGTATAATCTGGCTCATAATAAAAACAAGGTGACGAAGATCAATCAGGCATTGACTGCTTTTAATGACAAGCAAGATGCAGAAGTGAAGAATAAACCAGTGATACGGTATAAAGAAGGCTTGTCACAGAACACGATATGGGCCAACGAGTCGCTAGGTATTGATCCGGCAACCGGAGAGGAAATTTTTTTGGATATGAACGGGAATAAAGTGAACGAGTGGGATGCAGCGAATTACAAACCATTCGGATCTACGGACCCCAAGATTTACGGTACGATAGGAACCATGTTCACGTATAAAAAGTGGGAATTGAATGCACATCTGTATTATAAATATGGCGGTTATATCTATAATTCAACTCTCGTGGATAAGGTGGAGAACGTGAACCCGAACGAGAATGGGGATAAACGGATTTTGTATGACCGATGGAACAAAGAGGGGGATGTGGCTAAATTTAAAAAAGTGAGTGACGTGTCCGTGACTAACCCGACATCACGTTTTATAGAGAAGGAAAACTACATTCAATTACAATCTTTGTCAATTGGTTATGATTTCAGTTGTGATAAATTGAGAGAAATAGGGATTCAGCGTTTGAAACTTTCTGCGATCGGTAATGATATTTTTACCTCGTCAACGGTGAAAATGGAAAGAGGTACTTCGTATCCTTTTGCACGTACTTTCTCTCTCTCGGCCCAATTAACTTTTTAATCAGGTAACATTATGAAAAAACGAATGAATAAAGCAATAATTCTTTCACTGGTTCTCGTACTTACGGCATGTAACAATTGGTTGGATGTTTCGCCGAAATCAGATATGAAAGCGGACGATCTGTTTTTGACCGAGGCAGGTTTCCGGGATGGGTTGATCGGTGTTTATGCGCTAATGTGCAGGGAGGACAGTTATGCAAGGGATTTGACGTATGGTTATCTCGACGTGCTAGCTCAATATTACAAGAGTCCCCATCAGTTGACCTCTTCGGGATATGAGCATAATTTCAAGAAAGCGGCTGAGTATAATTACAAGGAAACAGCGGAAGAAGCCCGGATTCTGGCTATTTGGCAAAACCATTTTACGGCGATCGCCAATATTAACCTGGCTCTTGAATATATTGATAAGAAGAAGGACGTGTTTTCTTCGGAAGATATTTATAAGATATATAAAGGGGAGTTTTTGGCCTTACGAGCGTTTTTACATTTTGACGTGTTGCGTCTTTTTGCGTCATCGGCGAGCATGGATAACGGTAATGGTTTGAATTCGATGGCAATCCCTTACGTTGATGTTTACACGAATGTTGCCCGGCCTCAATTGACGGTGAAAGGGGTGTTGGAGAAGGTAAAAACCGATCTTTTGGCAGCTAAAGGCCTGATGAAAGGTCTGGAAGTGTTCAAGGGATTGATGGAGTCTTCTGATCCCCAATATAACCGGGGACAACGAATGAATTATTATGCGGTGACGGCTCTTCTTGCCCGCGTGTATCTTTATGGTAACGAGAGAGAATTGGCACTTGCACAGGTGAAGGAGATTATTGGGGAAGTGAATGGTGAGAACCCCACTTCTTACGAGTTGGCCAATAGTTCTGCTACTTCGGGAAATCCGATGTTTAGTTCGGAGCTGATATTCACCTTGGATGTGCAAAAATTGAAAGATTTGAGTGAGGTTTATTTTACAGAAAACTCCAATTCTGTTTCCAGCATACTTTCCATGTCATCGTCCGGTAAGGCAAATATATTTAATTCCGGGGGATTGGAGAGTGATTTTAGAAGTTCGTGGATGACGTCGGGAACTGATGGAGATTCTTATGTTCTGGGAAAATATAAAGACATGAAATATATTCCGATGTTTAAACTTTCCGAGCTTTATCTGATTGCGGCAGAAACGGCAACAGGAAGTGAGGCCTATGGTTATTTGAATAAATTGAGGAATCATAGGGGATTGGCAAATGTAGCACCGACGGCAGATCTTGAAGATAATATCTTTCAGGAGTACCGACGGGAATTTATAGGAGAAGGACAAATGTTCTTTTACTATAAACGTAAGGTGATGCAAGTGATCGGAGCGGATAATAACATTGCAATAAAGAATCCTAATGCGATTTATAATTTACCGATCCCCACGAATGAAGTTGATTTTGGAAACATAAAAAAATAGAAGCTATGAGAAAATTATTTATTCTTCTTTTAGGAATCGTATTTTATTCTTGCAGCGAGAATGATCGTTTGATATATAGTGAGGGAATGCATGATATATACTATTCTGACGTGACAAAGGACAAAGACAGTATATTCGTGTCTTTACTGACGGCAGAACGGGAATTGACGACAACAATTAATGTCAAACTTTTAGGTGATACGTTGCGTGTCTCGGAAAAATTCAAGTTGGAGGTGATTCCGGGAAAAACGACAGCGAAAGAGGGTGTTCATTACCAGAAACTTCCTGAAACATACGAGTTCCCTACCGGGGTGTTTGAGTACAAAATGCCGGTGACATTGATTAAAGGAGATGAGGGGATCACGAAAGCTCCGGTTATCTTGGCGTTGCGTCTTGTTCCGGTTGCCGGTTTGGGTATTGCTTACGAGAATCGTTCCGTTGTGCGGTTGATTATATCGGATATGCTCCGGAAACCGGAAGGAGATGCGTATTATGAAGATATGGGGGCCTTCGTGGGATTATTCGGTGAGTATTCAAGGAAAAAACATACGATGATTATCGAGTTGACCGGGCATGATTTTTGGGATCTCGGTTACGGGGATAATCCTGATTATAACGGTGACTCTAAGATTTATTACGAGTCCGGTTACTATACCCCGTATGCCAGGAAATTATACAAGATCATCACGGAGAATAGAATCGAGGATGAAAATGGAAAGATTATGCAGGGGTGGATGGTTCCTTAAATAGTAAAAATTTATGATGAATTAATAATGAGTTTATTATGAAAAATTTGAAATATATATTGATTTTATTGCTCCTTGTCCCGTTTTCGTGTATTGATGACAAGTCGAAATTTGGTGATACTGAGATAGATGAAATCGAGATTGCAGGTATAGAGAAAAGTCGGGAAATAGAGGTCGGTTCCAAGTTGGAAATTTCTCCGGTAGTGACCACTAAATTCGGGGAGAAATCGAAACTTTCTTACGTGTGGTATAAATACAATCAAGAGCAGCATGTGGCAGATACTTTGTCCCGGGAGAAAGATTTGAGTGTTGTTATCGGTGATGTATTACCGGGTGTTGAAAATACATTGGTCTTTAAAGTGATTGACGATCAAACGGGTGTTTATGCGTTGAATAAATCTACTTTCACCACGGTAGGTAAATATTCGGGTGGAACGTTGGCTTTGTGTAAAACGGATGGGGAAATGGATTTGGCCATGTTGAAGAAAGACGGGACGACGTTGTACGAGAATATTTATGCTACGGCAAATAATGGCGAAAAACTGGGAACTGCATCTAAACGTATTTTCCAGACGGATCTTTATCCGAGAAATCCGTTGGCGTATAAAGCTGTTATTGTGACTTGTGATGACGAGACTGGGGGTGTTTATCTTGATCCCACTATTTTCGAGAGAAAGGATGATATGAAAAATAAGTTCGTTTTCGGTGACGAGTTAGAGGGAAAATTGGCTATCACGGGATATGCCGAAGGACAGGGAACGGATTATATAACAATGAATGGTAAAGTGTATGTTAGAGAGTACGGGTCTTCTGAAGAAAACGTGAGTTGGAATCCGGCTTTAGTCTTTCTTGCAGACCCGACAGATTATTCCATGGCAGATTACACGGCTCACCCGACAGATCATCCATTCTACGCCTCTCCGTTATTCTATGATAATTTAAACGGACGATTTGCATTTAACCAACAGGGTGGATTTTTTAGCTCATTGGCAGGGGTAGATTCGGATTTCTCGAAATTTGATCCTAATAATATGGGAAAGGGGGTTAAAATGATTTTGTCCGGGAGCATGAATAGCACGCTTGATGAGGTTTGGGCATTGATGAAAGATGAGAATAAAGATGAGTACTTTGTGATCACGTACAAGTTCACGTTTGTTGCGTGGACTAGTTACACGTTCTTCTCGTTGTCAAAATCCGCACTTCCTAAAGTGTCAAATGCTGCTCTTTATAGTGCATCAATCTTTATCCCGGGGACGAAACCGAAGATCGGACACATGAATCCGTGGGAAATGAGCGCTAAAGGAATTTCGGATATATTCTTTTTTGTAAGCAATAATAAAGTAATGGCTTTTAACGTGAAGACTTTGTCCGGAGGTGTATTGATTGATGGAGATACGGAGGGTTACACGGTGACAAGCGTCGATTGTACAGAAGTGGCCGCCCCGACAGAGACTGATCCGAAAGCATCGTTCGTGCAATTGACTTTGGGAATTAAAGATAAAAAGTTATCGTCGAAATCGGGAGGGATTGCCGTGTATCGTTTAAACAGTATTGGTGGAATTTCGGCTCAAAAAATGTATGCCAAGACTGGTTTCTGCGATGAGGTGATTGCTACGGTGGAAAAAACGAATTGAAAAAGGATTAATAATTTGATTTATGAAGACAAGTATAAAAAGTTTTGTCGTTTTAATATCTTGTGGGTTATTTGCTTGTCAACCGGGCAAGCAAATAATCCAAGGGGAAACGGGTAATTTGAATACAAATAAAATGTATTTATGCGAGGTCGTGAGTGATTATTGGAAATCCCATAGAGCCGTGGACTCGGTAGATGTGATAGACGGAAAATTCATGTTTGAATTGGAGAATGTGCAGCCGGAACTTTATTTTTTGGGGGATTCTCCGAATCATGGAGGGTATTTTTTTCTGGATGGGAAGAGAATAAAGGTGCAACCGGAAAAAGTGACAGAAGAAGAAATTCTTTGGAAAGTCGAGGGTTCTTCTTTGGATCAAAAATATCGAGCTTTTATGGAGCAATGGGATGAGGCGACTTTTAAGCAGATAACCGATTCTTTGGATACGCTCTTTTTTCAGGCTCGTGATGCGGGGAACCGGGAAGAAATGGCTAGGATAAAGGAGGAATCCATATATTATTACGATGAAGGAAGAGCAAGAAGTGCTGCTTTAGTGAAAGAGGTTTTGGAAAAGAATAAAGAGAATTCTTTTGGAATGTATTTGTATTATTACAAGCAATTTCAGCATAAAGATTTTCCAATGCTGGAAGAGATTATAGCGGAAAAGGCTTATATCGAGAGTTTCGGGGCAGCCGCGAAGAATACCCGTTATCTTCCTTGGGTAATGGAAAAATTAGGTAAATATGAAGGATGTGCGATAGGTCACGAGGCTCCCGAAATTGTAGGGAAGGACACGTTAGGAAATGAATTGAAGTTAAGTGATCTGAGGGGAAGTTTCGTGCTGGTTGATTTTTGGAACTCGTATTGTCACTGGTGTCGGGAGGAAACACCGGCATTGAAACGGGCCTTGGAACATTTTGCCGGGAAGAATTTCAAAATACTAGGTGTGTCTTCTGATCGGGTGAAGAAACTTTGGATGGATGCGATTCACGAGGATGGCAGTTATTGGGATCATCTGATGTTGGAGAAAGGGGATGACGTGATGGATCGTTATTGCATCAAGGGGATTCCCCATATCATACTGGTCGGGCCGGACGGGAAGATTCTGGCCAAGGAGTTGAGGGGGCAGGATTTGATAGACGTGCCGGATCAATTTGTGAAGTAAACGAATTAACCCGAATTTAATCGTGAATATCTCGTGAAAGTCCCGTGAAAGGACGATACAGACGAGATATAGCCGAGATAAAGACGACTTAAAGCCGAGTGGAGTCGTCTTTATCTCTTTTTTTTTACACTTGTACGTGTCGGATAAGTCTTTGACTGGGTTTGATTTCTACTTTATTTGGGCTATAAAAAACTGATAAGTAGCATGACGTTCAGTAGGGTAACAATTCCCCCGATCACGTACAGGAGCCATTTCGTGTAGGTAGAATTTTTGTATTTTCCCATGACCTTGGACGAGGAAGTGAGGTAAACTTGCGTGAAAATGGTGATCGGTAACTGTACGCTTAGAGCCATTTGCGAGTAAATCAACCCTTGGAAAGGATTCGATACTACCATGATCAGGGCAAAAGCGAGGATGAGGGAAGTTAGCACACCGATGCGGGAATGACTGTCCTTGATGTCGTAAGGCTCCTTGTATATTCCGGCGAAAATGGAGCCGGCAGCCATACCTGAGGTAATAGTAGAAGAAATTCCGGCAAACAGGAGAGCCACGGCAAAGATCACGGAGGCATTATTCCCAAGCAATGGTGCCAGCAGGGAATTGGCTTGTTCCAGTTCCGTGACGGGAGTTCCGGTTCCGAAAAATGCGGCAGCAGCCAGTAGGATCATGGCGCTGTTGATGGCCCAACCGATCACCATGGAGAGGGTCGTGTCGGCATATTCGTAGCGTAATTGTTTTTTGATGATTTTATCGTCTTGTATATTCCATTGACGGCTTTGGATGACTTCCGAGTGAAGGAATAGATTGTGGGGCATGACCACGGCCCCGAGTACGCTCATGATAACGACCATGGAGCCTTCGGGAAAAGCGGGGGTAACCCATGCGGGCAAGGCTGTATTCCAGTCGATCTCCACGAGGGAGAGTTCGTAGATGAACGATAAGCCGATGATGGAAACAAAAGCAATGATCCATTTCTCGATCACCCGGTAGGTATTCGTGAACAACATGATAACCACGAAAATCAATACGAGTATTGATCCTGCCCGGATCGGGATGTTGAATAACATTTGCAAGGCAATGGCCCCACCTAGTATTTCGGCTAGAGAGGTGGAGATGGAGGCGAGCATGGCAGAGTAAAGAATACCTTTGGCATAACGGGGTTTCAAGTATTCACTGGCGGCTTCCGAAAGGCATAAGCCGGAGGCAATTCCCAAGTGGGCCACGTTGTGTTGCAACACGATCAGCATGATCGTGGACAGGGTGACCATCCATAATAGAGAATAACCGAATTCGGCACCGGCGGCCAGGTTGGAGGCCCAGTTTCCCGGATCGATAAAGCCCACGGTGACAAGTAGGCCGGGACCTATATATTTAAATATTTCCAGTCCCCCGAGTTTCGGGTTATGTTTTGCCGTGTTCAGTAGTTCTTTGAATTGTTTTAACATGTTGTTCGAGTTAAAAGCTAAAAGTTAAAAGCCGATCGTGTAATTTTATTATTATTTTTGAAACTTCAAAAGTACGAATAACGATGAATATTTGTTCTCGTGACCGTGAACTTTTAGTATTAACTTTTAACTTTTGATTTTCATGTTGATTCCTGTACTTCTTGTCGTGGCCTCTTTGGTGGTACTTTATTTCGGGGCAGATTTTCTGGTGAAAGGTAGTTCATCGCTGGCCGTGCGTTTTGGAATATCTCCTTTAGTTGTCGGTTTGACCGTGGTGGCATTCGGGACAAGCGCACCGGAGTTACTGGTTAGCGTGCAGTCGGCATTGGAAGGTAATCCGGGAATTGCCGTGGGAAACGTGATGGGATCTAATATATTCAATGTTTGTGCTATTCTTGGAATTTCAGCGATGATTTACCCGTTGAGGGTGAATCCCCGGTTGATTCGGCTGGATGCACCCGTGATGCTGGTGGCCACGTTATTGTTCGTGGGGATATTTCATAACGGGAGTTTCGGAAGATGGGCCGGGATATTGTTTTTTGCCGGGATATGTGCCTATATGATTTACTGCGTGTACAAGGCCAAGCGGGGAGAGGTGGTTGAAGGGGACGAGGAAATCAAACCCACGAAGAGCTGGATGCTGGATGTCGTGTTGGTGATCGCGGGACTTGCTTTGTTGGTATGGGGATCGGGCTTGCTCGTCGATAATGCCGTGATTATTGCGAAAGCCTTGGGATGGAGCGAGGCGGTGATCGGTTTGACGATCGTGGCAGCAGGGACAAGTATGCCGGAACTGGCAACTTCCGTGGTGGCTGCCTTGAAAAAACGTACGGATATTGCCATCGGTAACGTGATCGGTTCGAATATATTCAATCTTTTGGCTGTTTTAGGATTAACGGCGACGATTGCACCCGTGGAGACCAACCAGATTAACTGGACGGATATGCTGGTGATGCTCGGAACTTCTTTACTTCTGTTGCCTTTCATGCGAACGGGATTCAAGATCGGGCGGGGGGAAGGTGTCGTGCTGTTCGTTATTTATATCGCTTATACCGTCTATTTGCTTGTTTATTAATTGTTTGTTGGTATATGAAACCTTTAGAGGAGAGAAAAAAAGTGTGAGGGAATAAAAAGAATGTTTATTTCTTGGTAGGAATGGGTTATTTTCCTTAAATTTGGTTGCGTTACTTGAGTGATTGGTAGTGGTGTATTTTAAGGAGTAACACAATTATGGGGGGAAGTTTCATGCAGAATGAGCAACAAATATTATTGGAACATTTAGCCAAAGATAGTGATTTGGCTTATACTCTATTGTACAAGCAATTCTACGTTCCGATGGTGCTTTTTGCTAGTAAATATATTAATAATGAGGAGGAGGCGAAGGATGTAGTACAAGAGTTCTTTATTTCCATGTTGGGACTAAAAAAAGAATTCGAGAATGTTACAGCATTAAAAGTTTATCTTTATAGTTCGGTTAAGAATAGGTGTACGAACTATTTACGGCATGAGCGGGTAAAAGGGCGTTACGAGGCTTTCGTGATGCAGGAGTTCGATGATGTGGATTTGTTTTGGGACCGAGTGTTGGAAGAAGATGTTTATTCCCGTGTGATGGAGATGGTCGAGGAACTCCCCAAGCAATGCCGGAGTGTGATGACACTTTCGTTGGAAGGATACAAAATTTCTGAAGTTGCGGAGAAAATGGGAATTTCTCTTGAAACGGCGAAAGAATATAAAAAAGAGAGTAAAAAACGATTGACAACTCGTTTGCAGACATTAGGATTAAGTATGTTCGTGCAATTATTTTTCTAGATACAATTTCATTGAATCATAAGTTATAAAAAATAAAAAGAGAAAATTTTATTTATTTTTTCTCTTTTTCATCCCCCCCGTTTTATTTCAAAGGGTGTTTTATTTATAGAAACATGAATAAAAATGTTTATGAATAGAGCAAATGAAACTTTTCGAGTGTCAGAAATTATTTTCCGGTATATTCTGGGAGAATTGGCGGATGAGGAAAAAGAGCAATTGGAACGATGGCTGGATGAGAAACCGGATCATAAGTATTTGTTTGAGGATTTAGTGAAAGAGGCTAAAAAATCGGAAAAAATAAAGGCTTATGGACGGATTGATTTATATGAGGCATTGGAAGACCTGTTGAGGAAGAAGAGGAAAATGGAGCAGATGAGGAAAAAGCGTCGCTTTATAACATGGGCGACAGGAGTGGCGGCCGTTATTCTACCTTTGGCTATTGCTTTCATGCTACATATTCATAGGGGAGATTCCGGTGAAAGTATGGAAGACGTGAAAGAGGTTGTTGTTTTACCTGCCGGCAAACCACGGGCTATGCTCCAGCTTGCATCGGGAGAGGAGATTATGCTGACTGCGGGAACGACACAACGTATAAAGCAAGAAAATGGAATCGAGATTAAACAGGATTCCGGGGTAATCGAATACCGGGTTGATAAAGCAAAAGATAAAGAAATTCCGCAGTTTAACATCATTTCGGTTCCGCGGGGTGGTGAGTTTTCGCTAGTGTTGAGTGATGGGACTCGTGTTTGGCTGGATGCAGCGAGTCGTTTACGTTACCCGGTGACGTTTGTCGGTAAGGAAAGAAGGGTATATTTGGAAGGGGAAGCGTTTTTTGACGTGGCTAAGGATAAAGAGTCTGAGTTTGTTGTAGAAACGAAACACGCTGATGTCAAGGTGTTTGGAACATCTTTTGATGTTTCTGCCTATGAGGACGAAGAGAAAACGACGGCCACTCTGGTACGGGGTTCGATCGGCATGGAAGTTCGTGAAACAGGTTCTGAAATACGTTTAAAACCGGGTGAACAAGCTTGCTTGGTGGGCAAAGAGTTGACAAAGTGGGAGGTGGACACGGAGATGTACTCGGCTTGGAGAGAAGGGCGTTTGGTGTTCAGTAAAGTGCGTTTGGAAGATATGTTACGACGTTTAGCCCGGTGGTATGATGTGGATATTGTTTTTTCCCGATCGGAATTGAAGGATTTCACGTTTACCGGAGAGGTGCAGAAGTATGAGGATTTTTCCGAAATATTGGAAGTTATCGAGATGACGCAGATTGCGCGCTTTCAAGTGAAAGGTAAGACAATAGTAGTATATTAATAATAAAAAGAGCTACTCGTGCTGGAACACGGGTCGCTCTAAGAGTAAGTTTATCAGCAATAATAACTTAAACGACACAAATGTATGAAAAAAAATGGAGAATATGACCCTCCTAGGTTGGGGTCATTAAAAAAAATTTGTAGGATTATGAAAGCTACGATGCTTTTTCTCATGCTGACGGTTTGCCATTCATTTGGGATGGTCCACGCTCAAGAGGTGCGTTTGGATATTGATTTGGAGAAAGCCAATTTCGCCGAATTCATGGAACAAGTGAAAAAACAGACAGAATTCACTTTCTTCTTTCACGATGCAATGGTGATGAGTTTGAAAGATATTACTTTACACATGCGGCAGGCTGATATTGAGGCTGTTTTAAAGGCTTGTCTGAAAGGCTCGAATGTTGCTTACCGGATTAAAGATCGTACGATCATTCTCTATGGATTAAACGATCAATCGAAGAAGGGGATAGACGTGAAAGGTTTGGTGGTGGATGAACAGGGAGATCCGATGCCTGGGGCTACGGTCAAGGTGAAAGGAAACGAGGGGAACGGCGTGTTGATTGGTACGGTAACAGGGCCGGACGGGAAATTCTCGTTAAATGTACCGGATAGGAAAGTGATGTTGGAGGTGTCATTTGTCGGTTATGTGTCTCGTTTGATTGCAGCATCCGACACGGTATCCTTGAAAAAGGTCGTTTTGAAAGAAGAGTTGAAGAATATAGAAGAAGTTGTGGTGACCGGATACCAGCGAATTGACCGGAAGTTATTTACCGGTGCCGCAGCAGTAATTAAAGCGGAAGATGCGATGGTTGAGGGAGCAATAGATGTAAGTCGTATGTTGCAGGGAAAAGCGGCCGGGGTACAGATACAAAATGTATCCGGAACTTTCGGAGCTTCTCCTAAGATGAGAGTGCGGGGAGCTTCTTCCATTAACGGGAACCAGAAACCATTGTGGGTTGTTGATGGGTTGGTACTGGAAGACGTGGTAGAGGTTTCTGCCGATGATTTATCATCGGGAGATTCGGAAACTTTAATCAGTTCTGCAATTGCCGGCCTGAATGCCGATGACATCGAGAGTTTCCAGATTCTAAAAGATGCTTCCGCAACAGCATTGTACGGGGCACGAGCAATGAACGGAGTGGTAGTGATTACCACGAAAAAGGGGAAGAAGGGGACGATGAAGGTAAATTACAGTGGAGAGTTTACGGTGCGCATGAAACCGAGTTATGATCAATATAACCTGATGAATTCACAGGAACAGATGATGGTGTATAAAGAGATGGAGGCGAAAGGGTGGCTGAATTATGCGGATGTTTCTCGTAAGAAAAACGGTGGTGTTTACAAGAAAATGGCTGATTTGATTTCCACGTATGATGAGACTACCGGGAAATTTGGTTTGGAGAATACCCAACAGGCCAAGAATGCTTTCTTGCAGAAGTACGAGATGGCAAATACGGATTGGTTTGACATTCTTTTCCGTAATTCTTTACAGCAAGTACATTCTTTGAGTTTGTCATCAGGAACAGATAAATCTCGTTTCTATGCCTCCTTGAGTTATTTTAATGACGGGGGATGGTCAATTGCCGACAAGGTGGAACGCTACACGGCGAACATGAATGCTTCTTTTGATATAAAGAAATGGTTGACCGTGAATTTATTGACCAATGGTTCGTTACGTATGCAGGATGCTCCGGGAACCAATAGCCGGAACACGAATGCCGTGAGTGGTGAAGTGGAGCGTTCTTTTGACATTAACCCGTTTAGTTATGCTCTGAACACGAGTAGGGCGTTACGTGCTTATGATGATGATGGTAATTACGAGTTCTACACGATGAATTACGCTCCATTCAGCATATTACACGAGTTGGAGAATAATAAGTTGAAAATTGATATGTTGGATACGAAGTTCCAGATGGAATTGGAGTTTCGTCCATTGACCGGGTTGGACGTGAAGATGTTGGGGGCTGTTCGTTACGTGAAGACGACACGGGAACACCGGATTTATGATACATCCAATGCGGCGGAGGCTTATCGTGCTGCCGGGGATGCCACGATTCGGGATGGAAACAAGTTGTTATACGAGGACCCGGATATGCCAGGCTACCCTGCCAAGGTGGTGATGCCGAAAGGGGGACTTTACAATCGGAACGAGAATTCCATGTTGAACTATTATCAACGGATGATCGTGAATTATAATGCCTCTTTTGATGGCGGAAAACATACTTTGAACGTGTTGGGAGGAGAGGAACTACGTTACACGAACCGGACGTATGCCAGTAATCAGGGATTTGGTTATCAGTGGGATCGCGGTGGAGTTGCTTTCCTAGATCCTGATTTATTGAAACAGCAGATAGAGTCAGGTTTGTCTTATTACTCGATGGAAGAGGAGTTTGATCGTTTCGTAGCTTTCTTTGCCACGGCGGGATATAGTTATAATGGTACTTACGTGTTTAATGCAACCGGGCGTTACGATGGTTCCAATCGTTTGGGAAAATCCCGTTCCGCTCGTTGGTTACCGACTTGGAATATTAGTGGGGCTTGGCACGTGTCGAATGAGGCATTTATGGAATCATTGGAGAAGATTTCCCGTTTGACTTTGCGTGCCACGTATGGTTTGACGGCCAGTATGGGACCTTCAAGTAATTCCCGGGCCGTGTTGTACAATGAGGTAACGAAACGCCCCACGCAACAGGAGAAGGAAAATAGTATTTATATCAGTGCTTTGGAAAATAGTGAATTGACTTGGGAGAAACAATATGAAACGAATGTGGGTGTTGATCTGGGAATTTTCGATAACCGAATTAGCTTGAGTGCCGATGTGTACTGGCGAAAAGGATTTGATCTGATTGGTAGTGTGCGGGTTTCCGGTATCGGGGGACAACAGTCCAAGAAAGCGAAT
This sequence comes from Butyricimonas sp. RTP31003st1_G1_RTP31003_210430, assembly GCF_040920905.1. Classification (NCBI taxonomy): domain Bacteria; kingdom Pseudomonadati; phylum Bacteroidota; class Bacteroidia; order Bacteroidales; family Odoribacteraceae; genus Butyricimonas; species Butyricimonas sp. RTP31003st1_G1_RTP31003_210430. The sequence goes on from NZ_JBCOSQ010000048.1 coordinate 27,863, forward strand.
TATGCCGATATGAAATCTCATGGTGTAGAATTCACGTTAAACACGAAGAATCTAGTATACTCTTCTTTTAGTTGGGTTACGAATTGGACATTTTCCTATAATAAAAACAGAATCACGAATTTGGAATCCCGTCCTCGCGTGATGGATTTGGTAAAAGCAGAGGGGGCGCCCAGGCAGGGATATGCGGTAAGAGCTATATTTTCGGTTCCTTTTATGGGATTGACAAATGAAGGAATTCCCACGGTCATGGATCCGGATGGTAATATTAGCGTCGGGGATATTAATTTTCAGGAAACGAACAAGCTTGACTTTCTGAAGTATGAAGGCCCCGTTGATCCGAGAATTACGGGAGGATTTGAGAACACGTTCAAATATAAGAATTTGACTTTGGCCGTATTCTTGAATTATCAATTTGGAAATAAAGTTCGGCTACATAATTATTTTAAAAACGAGTATAATGATTTGACAGCCATGCCGAAAGATTTTTTGGATCGTTGGATGATGCCCGGAGACGAGAATCGTACTTCGGTACCTGTAATCCTTTCTGCACGTCAGAATTCCCGGACAAAGAGCGAGTATAAGGAAGTTTATAATGCTTATAATTATTCCACGGAACGAATTGCTGATGGTTCTTTCATTCGCTTGAAAGACATTAGTTTGACCTATAAATTTGATGACAAGTGGGTACAGAGCATCGGGCTTGGTTCCATGTCATTAAAGTGCATCATGTCCAACGTGGCATTATTGTATAGAGATAAGAAATTACACGGGCAGGATCCGGAGTTCTTCCGTTCCGGAGGAGTGGCATTGCCTGTTCCGCGACAAGTGACATTCTCTTTGAGAGTAGGATTTTGACGTGAAGAATATTAAATCATTAAAACAGAGAAAATGAAAGCATATAAAATATTAACGGTCGGGATGTTTGCACTTTTGGTGACAGCGTGTAACTCGTTTCTGGATGTTGTTCCGGATAACCGTACCGAATTGGATAGCCCGGAAGCGATCAAGGAGTTGCTGGTATCGGCTTATCCGAAGGCTCACTATTACCACATGTGTGAGGTGATGAGTGATAATGTTGCGGAACGTTTGGTCAGTGGAACGCATAGCCGGGCGACCTTGAACAAGCAAATGTATCAGTGGATGGACGGAACCGGTACGGGAACGGATTACCCGGTTTACGTGTGGACAAATTATTACGAGGCGATAGCTGCGGCCAATCTGGCATTGGAAGCCGTGGAAGAAGAGGGCGATACGAAAGAGTATGCGGCAATTAAAGGGGAAGCGTTGGTTTGTCGTGCGTTTTGTCACTTTATCCTGGTGAATCTTTTTGCGGAACATTATGATCCGGATAAGGCAGAGCAAATGTTGGGAATTCCTTATTGTGTGAAACCGGAAACACAAGCTATCGTGTATTACAAACGTGATAACTTGAAGCAGGTATATGACCAGATTGAAGAAGATTTGCAAACGGGACTACCGTTATTACAAGATCAGACGTACGAGGTTCCAAAATATCATTTCACAAAGGCTGCGGCTCATGCTTTTGCCGCTCGTTTCTATCAGTACAAGGGCGAATGGGACAGTGTGATTGTACACTCGACGGCAGCTTTGGGAAGTAATCCGAAGAGTAAATTACGTGATTTGAGAAATCCGGATCAAGCTAACGGGCAATGGGGAGATAAGGACGCTTATGCGGCTAAATATTTTAAAGTAACTCAACCGTCTCCTTTCCTGATGATCTCGGCTAAGAGTTGGTGGGCAAGGGATGGGCAGTCATTCAGCTTGTGTTATAGTATGAAAAAGGATGAGCATGCTTCTTTGTTCACGGAAAAGAACGTTACGGGTAGTCCGGTGACCGGGACGTATGCCACGTTCTTTGTGATCTCGACAAATTCAGCAGGTTGTGCGCGGATGTATAAATTTGACGAATTATTTATCCGTAGTTCTATTGGTTCCAGTTCCGGACAGGGATATACGGTTTCAACCCTATTGTCCAGTGAAGAGGCTCTCTTAAACCGGGCAGAAGCTTACGTGATGAAGAATCAGTTTGATTTGGCTTTAGAGGATATTAATTTATATCTTGCTGAACGGGTGCGTGTGGATAAAGATGATCCTCATGCGGATTTTACACCGTATAAAGTGAATTTGGCGAAGATAAAGGCATTTTATGATGGAAAAGAGGAATTCCCTGATTTTGAACCGTTCTATGCAAGTACGATTTCAGAGGACCAGATGTCTATGTTGAAATGTGTGGTTGATTGGCGGCGAAAAGAGTTTATGCAGGAGGGATTACGTTGGTTTGACATCAAGCGTTTCCATTTACCGGTTGTACATACGTTTACCGTTTCGGGTGATCCGTCGATTACGCTTACAAAAGATGATCTTCGGCGTGCCGTACAGATCCCGTCAGAGGCACAGGCTTTTGGAGTGGAGGCGAATCCTCGTTAGTATAATAATTGTAAATACAGTAGATTATGAAAAAGTATATATTTAACTTATTACTGTTGGCATTGCTGTTCTGCGTGACGGCATGTTCGGACGATGATCTGGGACCTTCCATCTTTGATACCACTACTGAAGAGTTGACGGAGCTGGATCTTTGGATGCAGAAAAATTTCGTGGAACCCTATAATATAGAGGTAATTTACAAGTGGCGGGATGTTGAAACGAGTATGGAGTACAACCTGACTCCACCGAAGGAAGACAATGCGAAAGGATTGGCGGATGTGTTACTGAATATTTGGTGTAAACCATATGTTGAAATCGGAGGGGAATCCTTCTTCAAAAGTTTGTCCCCTAAACAGTTGCTGTTCATCGGTTCTTCTCGTTACACGAGTAGTGGGACGGTAACTAAGGGTACGGCTGAAGGGGGACGTAAGATTGTCATTTTCGAGGTTGACCAGTATGACAGGACGAATGCGACACGCCTGAAACGCTATATGAAGACAATTCACCATGAGTTTGCTCATATTGCGGCACAAACGGTAGAGTATCCGAAGGAGTTCGAGAATATCACTCCGAATTATGTGGAGGGGTGGGATAAGATCAAAGATCAAGATGCTTATGATCAAGGATTTCTTTCTGGTTATGCGATGAGTGAACCGGGTGAGGATTTTGCAGAGATTGTTGGCTTCATGCTTTCTAATAGTGCGGAGGACTGGGAGAAAATGTTGGATTACCCGACCTCGCAGGAGGCGAAAGATAAATTGAAACAGAAGGTGGAGATGGTTGTGATTTATTACCGGGACACTTGGAATGTTGATTTGTACGCATTGCAGGCTGAATGTGAACAAGCCTTGTATGATGTTGTTAATGGTGTAACTGTTAATCCTTGATGAGTATGAAAAATCTTATATATTTATTCATTGCTGCAAGCATGATGTTGGTAACGGCTTGTTCTGATGATGACGAATACGTGTTTTCGGAATTACCGAGCGAGCGGATAGAGGCTTTCCAGAAGGAGTGCCAGACAACTCTGCGAGGAGCGACCGACGGGTGGAAACTTGTTTATTATCCCCAAAAGGGTGTGTATGGTGGTTTTACTTTTGTGTTTCGATTTAGTGAGAAGAACCGGGTGGAGATGATCAGTGATTTCGAACCGATAAAAGGAGATTATTCTTATAATTTGAATCTCTCCGAGGGGTTGGTGTTGACTTTTGATTCTGATAGTCCGATTCACCAGTTGTCTAATCCCAATTACGGGGCACCGGCTCACGACGGTGATAAAGGTTACGGATTGGAAGGTGATTTCGAATTTATCGTGAAGGAGGTAAAGGAAGATGTTATTGAATTAATTGGTAAGAAAACCCGTGTGGAGGTAAAGTTGGAGAAGGCTACCGCTGCGGATTGGACTACCGTGGAAAAATTAGCAGAGATGGCTGGCTACTTTGTGTTGGGAAATAGTGGGTTAGGCATGACGGTGAACGGGGAATTAGCTATTGGCGGACGTGTAGAATTGAACGATATATTCCATTTGTGTACAATGGCTTACAAAGATGAAGAGGGAAACACGGTGTCCGTGGAGACTCCGTATATAATCACGAATGAAGGATGCTTGTTTGAGAACGAAGTGGAAGTGGCCGGGGTGAAATTTTCCGGTTTGACCGTGGATCTGAGTAACGGGGTGACTAATCGGGAATTCGTATCCAATGATGCGGATCAGGCAATTCGTTTCTTTATTATGGATCTTTCCCCTTTGAATTTGACTCCGGCAGAAGTGCCGACCTTTGTACCTAACAAATACATAGCCTCTGTGGATATGTTGAAAAGCCATGACGAGTATATCATTACGGACATGAGTGCCTCCTTGAAGGTTGAATGGGAAGCTTTGCAGGCTGAGTTACCGAATTTTGAGAAATTTACGTTGGAGATGGATCGTAAAGACGGTTACGAGGGGTCGTTCCGGGTGACGGCTATCAATAGTGGTGACGGAAAATCCAAAAGCCATAATTATGACTTTGGAGCCTTTACCTTGTTGAATAATACGGTGAATCAAGTACGGTTTGATAATAGCAAGAAGAGTCATTCTACTTCTTCCGGTTTCACGGATAAAGCGTTATATGATGCTGGTGAGAATGCTCGTGTGGGAGCAATATATAATGCTTTCTTTGATAGTAAAGGTTTCACGGTGATTCGGGATTCGGAAGAGATCTTCTGGATTAGGAGTATTCAGAATCCGGAAGTTTGGATGAAACTGGAAGCTGATTAAAATAGAGCTGTGTGTCGTCCTATGAAGGATTAGTTGTTTTTTTGACAGCCGGGATTTCGGTGGGTCTCGGCTGTATTTCGCTTATAAAAAGAATTAAGATGAAAACATTAAAGATATGGGTGTTGTGCCTGTTGTTGGGTACAGTGTGGGACGTGTGTTTGGCACGAGATTTAAAACAAAATAAAGATACAACGACAAAAGTGGCGTCTGTGGATGGCCCCTATGTGTTGTACGATGAAACCGGACGAATGAGGGTGATTCATGTTGATGAACACGGAGTATTACAAGATCGTGTTTACGATGAGGTTCCGGAAGGTTTTAAACTAAACGTGGTTTCGCAGAAAGGTGGCCATCGTTTTCAGGTGAAACTACATCCCGTGGAGCGTCCACTTTGGAAGTCCGGGCAGCGGGAGAAAACATTGATTATTTCTGATCCTCACGGGGACTTGGAGAGTTTCGTTTCCGTGTTGCGCAACAATGGCGTGATCGGAAAGAATTATAAATGGAAGTTCGGTAAGAATCAGGTGATTGTTATCGGTGATGTCTTTGACCGGGGAAAGGACGTGTTGCCCATTTTCTGGTTGATGTACAAGTTGGAACAGGAGGCGAAGGATGCGGGAGGGGTGATGACTTTTATGTTAGGGAATCACGAGGAAATGGTGTTGCGGGGTAACTTAAAATATACCCGGAGCAAGTATAAGGATTTAGCAACATCACTTGGGATGGAATATGCCGACTTGTGGCATGAGAAGAGCGAGTTGGGGCGTTGGTTGCGTTCTCGTAATCTGATTCAGGTCGTGGGAAAGAATTTGTTCGTCCATGCCGGACTGAGCAAGGAGTTTACCGGAATGGGAAATGCCGTGACAGAAGTAAACGAAGAGATGGCGAGATCTATTTTCTTGCCGAAAAAAGAACGGCAGGAGTTGTCTGCCTTGTCTGATTCCATCTATTGTGATCGGGGACCTTTTTGGTTCCGGGGGATGGTGAAAGATGAGGAGAAATATCGTCCTTCCACGCCGGAGGATGTGGAGCGTATTTTGGAACAATACGGTGTAGACCGTATATTCGTGGGACACACGATATTTGATGACGTGACTCCCTTCTTTGACGGGAAAGTCGTGGCCGTGAACGTGAATAATCAAAAGAACCGGGAGGCAGGTAAAGGCCGGGGAATCTTGATGCAGGGAAATACCCTGTATGTTATATACGATAAGGGTAAGCCTCGTAAATTCTAGCTGTTTTATTTCAATAATGAGGATGTGTCAAAAGTCATTTTCAAACTCCCTCCCCCCTTCGGGGTACTCCCTCTATAAACAGAGGGAGAGTTGAAATACTCCCTGTCTTCGGGAAGAGTCACCAGCTCCAATTTAAACAACTACCCCCCACTAACTCCCCCTGTGTAAGGGGGAGTTGGAGTGGGTAGTCTGTAGATACTGGATAAGACTTCTTGGACATTTACTTTTGCACTATTCAATAACACGAAAAATCGTGTATCTTTGAAAAAGAAGAGTTGCAGTGCACTAATTTTTGGACTAGTCTTTCAGGACTACAGGCTGAATCAGACTGCAACTCTAACTTTCGGAGAATTTAGCCAGTTAGAATTTTAGGCATTAAGGCCTGTTAAATGTATTAACTACTTCTCCTCTTTGTTTAACTGTAAATGCAAAAGTATGAATTATTCTCATTTTGTAGGTCTTGATGTGGGAAAAAAGTCCTTTGATGCCTGTCTGGTTTCTTTAGACAAGGAATTAAGTCATCATACCTTTCCCAATACCCCTGGAGGCATCGAAGAATTATTACATCGGGTAAAACAGCATGGGGTGGAAGTTGAAACCGCCCTTTTTTGTGCTGAAAACATGGGTAGTCACGTGATCGACTTGTGTTTATCCAGCTACCAGTTCCATTTCCCCCTGGCTCTTGAATGTCCCTTGACAATAAAGAGATCGATCGGCTTGCAACGTGGCAAAAATGACCGGATCGACGCGCGGCGAATCGCGCGGTATGCCTGTTTGCATTACCGTAAACTCAGGTTATATGAATTACCTGATAAAGATCTGGTCAGGTTGAGGAACTGGATGGTCATAAGAGATAACCTGGTAAAACAAAAAGTATCTTCCCGCAAACTACTGGAACTGCCCCGTGAAACTTCCGGTCTGGCTGATCTTGTGACTGCCATGACTTTTTTAGAAAAACAGCTCAGCCTGGTAAAAGAGAAAATCTCTTATGTCGAACAGGAAATGGAAAAAATCATTTCCTCGAATATTGCTCTTTTAACAAATTACCAGTTACTAACAAGTATAAAAGGCATCGGCCCCATTAATGCCATTGTCCTTTTATGTGTCACGGGTAATTTTCACCGTTTTTCTGATCCGCGAAAATTTGTCTGTTATTGTGGGGTGGCTCCTTTTGAACACTCGTCAGGAACCTCTATACGGGGTAAAACGAAAACTTCTAATCTAGCCAACAGGGAAGTGAAAGTATACTTGACCAGGGCTGCCATAACAGCTATATCATGGGATCCGCAAATTAAAGCATACTATAAAAGGAAAACGGGAGAAGGAAAGCACAAGGCATCAGTGATTAATGCCGTCAGGGCGAAAATTATTGCAAGGTGTTTTGCAGTTATTAAAAGGAAAACTCCATTCGTTACATTAAGAGCATAGGGCGGTGACACGCGCGAGGGAAAGATTATTTTTCTTTTCGAAAGTCTCTCGCGAATCACGAGATTTTTGAAAAGAAAAAGAAGCTGTGGGGGGAAAGAAAATCGCAATAAAAATACATTTTACCACGATTTTCTTCATTAAATAGTTGCAAGAGACTTAGAATTCAGCCCCTTGTTATATTGATTCTTTCCGGGGAGATCAGTTCGTTTTGTAATCGTATTTTACTTTTGCTAGTTCGTTGTTGGCATCAACGATTTTCTTTTTCAAAGATTCTTTGAAGTCCACGATTTTAGCTTTCAATGCATTGTCGCCAACAGCCAGAATTTGTGCAGCCAGAATACCGGCATTCATGGCCCCGTTGATGGCGGTGGTGGCAACCGGGATGCCCGGAGGCATTTGGGCGATGGCTAAAAGAGCGTCCATTCCGTCGAGAGAGGCGTTGATGGGAACACCTATCACGGGAATTGGTGTCATGGCAGCGATAACACCCGGTAGGTGTGCGGCCATTCCGGCTCCGGCGATGATAACTTCAATACCCCGTTTCTGTGCGTTTTTGGCAAAAGACTCCACTTCAGCCGGAGTGCGGTGAGCGGAGAGGGCATTGATCTCGAAAGGTATGCAAAAGTCGTTTAACACTTTTGCGGCTTTTTCCATTACGGGCAGGTCTGACGTGCTACCCATGATAATACTTACTTTTGGGTCCATATTTTTACCGGATTTTAAATTCAAAGTTGTACTTTTGCGCAAAGTTAAATAAAAAAATGGATTAGAGAGACGATAGGTCTATCATTCAAAAGAGAAATATGCACAGGATGAAAAGAATCAAATTGCATGATCGGTGTTTCCGACTGATGATTGAGGCTGACGTGATCGACCGGGAAATAGAGAGGGTGGGGACTCAAATTAATCGGGAACTGGCAGGAGAACGTCCTTTGTTTCTGGGAGTGTTGAACGGGGCGTTTATGTTCGTGGCTGATTTGTTGAAACATATCACGATTGAGGGGGCGGAAATCAGTTTCGTGAAGATTGCTTCTTATGCCGGATTGTCCTCGACGGGAAAGGTTCAGGACTTGATCGGGTTACGGGAAGATATTACGGGACGAACCGTAGTGATTCTGGAGGATATGATTGATTCGGGAGAGTCTATTATGCATATGAAAAAAATGTTGGAAGAGAAACATCCGAAACAAGTAAAGGTGGCAGCCTTGTTCTACAAACCGAAAGCGTTGAAGTACGACCTGACGATTGATTACAAGTGTATCGCGTTGGAGAATGATTTCGTGGTAGGGCATGGGTTGGATTATGACGGGTTAGGACGTAATTATCCTGACTTGTACGTGGTGGACGAGGGAACAAATGAAAATTGAAAATGAAAAAACAAACTCTCTCCCCCCTTCGGGGTATTGGGCCCGGAAACCGGTCTCGAACCAGCTCTTGCTCGGCAATTCGGAAGCAAGCTTCCCCATTGCTCTCGCTTACTCGCTGGTTTCCCTCTATAAACAGAGGGAGAGTTGAATTACTTTTCGACTTTGGGAAGAGTTACCAGCTCCTCCTCTGTTTATAGAGGAGGTGGCAGCGAAGCTGACGGAGGAGTTTAATTTAAAATTTTAAATTATAAATCTAAAATAAAAAGAATGGCATCAACGAACTTTGTCGATTACGTGAAAATATTTTGTCGTAGTGGAGCCGGGGGGCCGGGATCTATGCATCTTCATCGGGATAAACGTTCTGCCAAGGGAGGACCTGATGGTGGTAATGGTGGACGCGGAGGACACGTGATATTAAAGGGAAACCGGAATTACTGGACCTTGATTCACTTGAAATTCCAGCGCCACGTGTATGCAGAGGACGGGGAGAGCGGGAGTGGGAATTTATGCACGGGAGCTGACGGGAAAGATGTCATTATAGATGTTCCACTAGGAACTGTTGCTCGGGATGCGGATACCGGGGAAACGATTTGCGAGATCACGAAAGACGAAGAGCTTTGTGTTGCTGTCAAAGGGGGGCGTGGTGGTTTGGGTAACTGGAATTTTCGTTCAGCTACAAATCAGACGCCTCGTTATGCGCAGCCGGGAGAACCCCGGGTGGAACGGAATGTTATTCTGGAGTTAAAAGTGCTTGCCGATGTCGGATTGGTGGGTTTCCCGAACGCGGGTAAGTCGACATTGTTATCCGTTGTTTCCGCGGCAAAACCGGAGATCGCGAACTATCCGTTTACCACCTTGGTTCCGAATTTGGGAATTGTGAATTACAGGGATAACCGTTCTTTTGTGATGGCTGATATTCCCGGAATCATTGAGGGGGCGCATCTGGGAAAAGGTTTGGGACTTCGTTTCTTGCGGCATATCGAACGAAATTCTGTATTGTTGTTTATGGTTCCCTCCGATAGTGAGGATATTCACGGGGAGTATAAAATTTTGTTGAACGAGCTAAAACAGTATAATCCCGAGTTGTTGGATAAAAAACGGCTTTTGGCTATCAGTAAATCGGATTTTATTGATAAGGAGCTGATGTCTGAAATGGAGAAAGATTTACCGGATATTCCCTACGTGTTCATTTCTTCCGTGACGGGGAGTGGAATCATGGAATTGAAAGATATGCTGTGGAGGGTCTTGAACGAAGAGTAGCGAACGGCCTTTTCTTATTTTATATTTTTTTCAAGTAAACGGGGTAACCGAATATGTTAATCGCCGTATATTCATAAGAATTTAAATAAATGACTTATGAATTACGGAATTAGTGTATTGTTTCGATTTATTCCCTTGTTGATGGCGTTGATTTGCTTTTTCTTTGGAGGGTATATTTTTGGATCCGGGAATGATGAAGCACGGTGGGTAGCGGGGCCGGTCGTATTTTCATTAGGCGTACTTTGTATCGCGTTGTTTGCCACGGCAGCCACGATTATTCGGCAACTGATCCACACGTATGACCCTGTTGCGAAATATTTATTACCCGGTATGGGATATTTATTCGCTTTAGGAACGATGATTTGGGGTATTTATCTGTTCAGTTCTCCTGAACCGCAGAATTTATTTGTCCCGGGACACGTGATTTGTGGTGTGTCGTTGATTGCGGCTTGTATTTCAACGGCAGCAACTTCATCTACTAAATTCACACTTATTCCGGTGAATTCACACGGGACAAGCGATAAAATTAATCCTAACGGTTTCTCGGCTACCACGGAAACAGTGTTGATCGGTTTAACCGTTTTGTTTTCCACGGTAGCGTGGGTTTGGGCGATAGTATTATTGTCAGGCTCCGGGGGTGATCATTTGGTTGCCGGGAGCGTGATGGCCGGATTGGCTTGTATTTGTACGAGTTTGATCGGGCTGGTTGCAAGTATATCTCGTCAGATCAGGAATGATTATGGCGAGAAGGATCGGAAGTATTGGCCAAGACTGGTGTTTTTCATGGGGACAATCTGTATCGTGGGGGGAATTGTTGAGCTGTTGGCAGCACCTGTCCCCGTGAATACAACCGGTTTTATTCTGATCGGTTTAGGTCTTGTCTGTTTTAGTATTTCCAGTAAGATTCTGTTATTAGCTAAAGTGTGGCGTCATGAGTTCAAGTTGGCGAATCGCATCCCGTTGATTCCCGTGATGACTGCCTTGTTGGCTCTTTTTCTGGGCGCATTCCTTTTTGAAGAGTCTACGGTTGATAATGCATTTTTCGTGCCTGCCCGGGTACTGATCGGTTTGGGTGGTATTTGTTTCTCCCTGTTCTCGATTGTCAGTATTCTGGAAAGCGGGACTTCCAGTAAATAATATCCTTTTGGAGGTTTTGATTTGAGTTTATATTTCCGAGTCGCGGAAACTCTTTTGGGAGAGTTTTCGCGATTCTTTGTTTGTAATCTTTTAAAACGTGGTAGAATTCGTTATTTTCGCCTCCGAAATAAAAGAATAAAGTCATGGCTAAAAAAGAGAAGGTACAGGAGATGTTTAACGGGATCGCACCGAAGTACGATTTGTTGAATCATCTGTTGTCTATGGGTATAGATAAGAGTTGGCGTAAGAAGGCAATGAAAGTTGTCGGTGCGGGGCGAAAGGATTTGGTGTTGGATATTGCTTGCGGGACGGGAGATTTTTCGATCGAGGCGTTGAAACATGGAGTGAAACGAGTGGTCGGGGCCGATATTTCGGAAAATATGCTGGCCGTGGCACGGGGGAAAGCGAAAGCAAAGGGGTTATCTGATCAGCTTGATTTTCAGTTTGGGGATAGCGAGAACCTCACCTTCGACTCGAATACTTTTGATGCCGTGACAGTTGCTTTTGGCGTGCGTAATTTTGAACATCTTGAATTAGGACTGACAGAAATGTGTCGGGTGCTGAAACCCGGGGGAAAGGTGGTTATTCTAGAATTTTCGACGCCTGAACATTTCCCGATGAAACAGTTGTATAATTTTTATTTTAAACATATTCTGCCTTTTGTGGGAGGAGTGATTTCCGGAAACCGGAAGGCGTACGAATATTTGCCAGCCTCCGTGTTCGCGTTTCCGCAGGGGAAGGATTTTCTGGATATTATGCGGAGTGCCGGTTACTCGAATGTTTCGCAACAGCGGCTGACTTTTGGAATTGCCAGTTTGTATGTAGGAGAGAAATAAAAGAGGCTGTGTCAAAAGGTATTTTATCCTCAAAAACTCCTCCGTCACTTCGTGCCACCTCCTCTATAAACAGAGGAGGAGCTGGTGACTCTTCCCGAAGACAGGGA
>NZ_JBCOSQ010000049.1:0-39467 GCF_040920905.1 Butyricimonas sp. RTP31003st1_G1_RTP31003_210430
TTCCTGGACCGTGACGGTATTGCCGTCAATCATTTACCGGTGGAAGTGAAAGATAAACTGACCGGTTTGCCACTCAGGCTATTGCATGGCCAGCGTATTATTATTGAAATCGATTCTTACGTCGTGGTCAAAGTTTCGATCGTGGGATGGAATGAAGATATTGAGAGTGGAAATACGAACATGGAATGATGTGATATTCATGAATAAAGAGAATAATATGAAACCAGTTGTACGATATATTTTACTTGTTTCCGTTTTGCTTTGTTTATTTGGCGGGGTACGGGCGCAAAGTGTTAAGGTAAATGTACCTTTATGGTTGACCGGTTCACCTAATATCGGTTTTGAGTACACGTTAACGCGACAGCTCACGGTGAATGCCGAGGGGGCGTGGTTACCGTATATGTTTAAGAAGAATGAAGAAGTTTTTCGAGTGTTAATGGGGGCCGCGGAGTTACGATACTATTGGAACCCGCAAAATTTTTACACGAATGATTCATGGGATGGGTTTTATATCGGTCCTTACGCCATGTATGGTACTTTTAATATCGGGTTGTTGAAACACAATGATCCGCTCCGGAGTTATCGCCGGAAAGGATGGGGGGTATCGGGAGGTATTACTTTCGGGTACAAATATGCTTTTAACTCCCGTCTGGCGCTGGATATGAATATCGGTGTTGGATATGCTCATTTCCAGTATGATAAATATAAACTAGGAGGAGAATACGTGAATTTCCCGTTGGAACTCAAGAAGACCAAGCAATGGATTGGTCCGACGAAGTTCGGCGTGAGTCTTACATACAATATATTCCGCTAGTGTTACAGATAAAATGTTGCTGAAAATGAGAAAAAAGAAGATACAAATTCTCTTGTCGGTTGCCGTGTTTCTTTTCCTGATGGATGGAGCGCTTCCTGTGAAAGCACAGGAACGTAAGCTGGGACGTGTGGAAAGACGGGCTGACCGTAATTTTGTAAGGCAGAAGTTTAATAAAGCGATGGCGCAGTATGAAACGGCTCTTAAAAAAGAAGAGAATATGCAAAATCAAGCCGCTCTTCATTTGAAGATTGCGCGCTTGTATTTCATGGTACGGGATTATAGCTGGGCTATCGGGCATTACGAGAAGGCGATGGAGCTGGAACGGAATTTATTCCTCGTGGATGACGTGTGTGATTACATAGACGCGTTGCGTTTTCAAGGTCAGGCACGGAAAGCCGAGGCGATCTGTCTGGATAATGCTTATCGAGATCAGTATAGCAGGTATCAACGCTACCAGAATACACTGGAGGCTCTTGCCATGCGTCATTCCGTGCAGGAATTCCCCGGATTCACGGCCAAACGGTTGTCTTTGAACACGCCGAATGCCGAGTTCTGGATTGGAAATTACGGGGAACAACCTTTCTATGCCATTAGTTACAGTAAGTTTAACGATCCCGGAAAGTTGTTTTTCCATCGTACTCACTATTACGAGTTGAAGGAGGCCGGGGAAAAGGTGATGTCACAGAAATCACCGAGATATTCCGATTATTTCCGGAAGATTCCGGTGGATTTGCAGAATGGACCGGTAACGTTTTCTCCGGATATGCAGGTGATGGTGACCACGGTGATCGAGTACGATAAAAAGAATGTATCGGTGGAGATGGTGGATAAAAAGCATCGTCCTTTCCGTACTAAATTGTACTATTCCGTGATCAAGAGCCAGAGTAAACGTTTTGGAAGGTACATTCCGGTTTTCCCGCAAGACCCGGAAAATTCGTATGCTCATCCTTACTTGTTTAATGACGGGAAATCGTTGTTGTTTACTTCTGATATGCCGGGAGGATTTGGCGGGTTTGACTTGTACGTCGTTCATTGGGACGAAGAGACACAGGAGTGGGGAACCCCGATGAATTTGGGGGCGGATGTCAACACGGAAGGAAACGAGATTTTTCCCGTACTTTATGAAGGACGTCTTATTTTTTCCTCTAACGGGTTACCGGGTTTCGGAGGATATGACCTGTTTAATGCCGACTACGATCAAGAGGGAGTAGTTCCGGGCAGCGTGCGTCATTTTCCTTATCCGGTGAATTCGGTTTTCAACGACTATTTTATGTGTCCGCTGGATTTACGAACCGCTTATTTTGTTTCGGACCGGGAAATGGAGTCCCGGGATGATATTTATTATCTGCAAACCAAGGAAGATTTGGGGACCCTGCAGGGAGATCCTCATTTCGGAATGAGCGAGGAAAGTGCGATTCTGGGCGGGGCTTTATTACTGAGCGGGACCACGGAATCGGTTACCAAGGAAACTATTTCAATAAAACGATATGCACCGGAAGGTTTGCTAATGACTCTTTATTTTGATTTCGATTCGGATAAATTGACCCGAGAATCCATTCAATGCCTGGAGCAGTTTATTAGTGAAATGGGTTCCTATTATTTCTCTGAATTGAGATTTGACGGTTTCGCTGACGAAATGGGTAGTGACAATTACAACTATGCCTTGTCAGCAAGAAGGGCAAAGAGTGTTGCCGAGTTTTTACGGGATCATGGTGTCAATGTGGATTTCAATATAAAGGCTCACGGCAAGGTGAGACTTTCTCCGGAGGAGATGAAGGAAGAGATGGGAAATCAAGCGGAGGGAAATATTGACTGGATTCAGGTGAATCGTAAGGCGAGACGTGTTGAGATATATCATAAGAGGTAGAATTAAAAAGTAAACGATAATATGAAGAAGACGAGAATTCATAGAGTGTGGATATTGTTCCTGCTGAGCGTGATCACTTGTTTGCAGGTGAAAGCCCAGTATATGCCGGTGGTGTTCGATAAAGTATATGGTGATAAAAATCAGATTCAACTGGTTTGCCCGCTACCCGGTGATGAAGTAGCTTTAGTTGGTAAAGAAGGTCAAAAATATAACTTGACATGGGTGGAACGGGAAGGAGACGTGGTTTTTTCACTTCCGTTGACAGGCTTTACCGCGGTGAACGAGATTGTGGAGTTGGATAACAGCCGGGTTTTGGTGGTTGGACAGTCTAGTGTGCCGAATGTAAAAGGTAAAAAGGATAAAATTACTTTATGTGGACGTATCGTGGTGATTAATCGAGGCGGACGTATCGTTACCGATATTTATGCCGGGGATCAAGGAAGTAATTTCCTGAAAGGTATGCTGCTGCGGAGCGGGGCGTTCGTGGTGTCCGGTTCGGAGCCGAAAGGGGCGGACGGTCGTCAGGGAATCCTGTTGAAACTGGACCCGACGGGTAGCGTGGTTTACCAATATAAAAATGCCGGAGGTGGTTATTGTGACCAGTTCGCGGTGATGGGAAATTCGATTGAATACATTTGTGCGGCATTCTCTGCCGGAAAGGATAAGGAGCAAGCTCTCGTGGTTCGTCTGGATGATAAGGGAAAACCTTATTACATGACGACGATCCCGGCAAAACAGTTTGTCGTGACCGGGTTGAATGCCAATATTAATGACGGTTCGGTGCTTGTGATCGGTAATTCACCGACAGATGGGGGGATTATTTACAAGATTCGTCCGGAGGGAGACATCGTGTTCGCGAAGAATATGATTCCCGCCAACCAAGGGGCCACTATGCTGGATCATCTTCAGGTGGCCCGTAATGGTAATATTCTGGTTGGAGGTAGCGGAAGTCAAGGATATTATGCTTTGTTGCGTAATGACGGAACAGCCTTGTATTCGGGTACGTCCAAGGGAAATGTGCGGGGAATCGGGATGAACCCGGCAACCGGAGAGTCCGTGGTGACGACATACGACATGGGCGGACGTAGAGGCACGTTCATACGTATTCACCCGACCGGGAAAGTGGAGTTCGAGCGTTCACTGGATGGTAATTTTGACAAAATGAAAGTGACCAACAGCGGGGAGATTTTATTGTTATCTTCTTCTGAAGGACGGGTTTGTATGTTTTCGTCCACGGGTGAAAAGGAGTTTGACCGTTACGTGACGGATAATAAACCGACGGCTTATCGTCAGGCGTATACTGCTTCATCCGGGGAGTTACTTTTCCTGGGAGCGGGAGGTCGTCTCGTGAAACTGGGACATGGTCTTTATGTTTCGGACGTGAAGATCACGAAACCGGTGAATGGAATAGCCACGGCTATTTTTACCGTGACTCTGACCGGGTATGCCACGACGAAAGAAGGTGCGCCAATTCCGGTAAGCGTGGGATATGCTACCCAAGAGAAAACGGCTAATATTGCGAATAATTTTACACCGGTGAAAGGAAAGCTTTCGTTTACCCCGTCACGGGGAACGGCCGACCGTTATCTGGTAAAACAGGATATAGAGGTGTCCGTGAAAGCGAATAATTTGATCGAGGGGATGAAAGAGTTTGAACTCGTACTTTCGGATGCACAGCAAAGTTATCTGGTGAAACCCGTGAGTAAAGCGGTGATCGAGGATCAACAGGCTGTTGTTAAGATGGTTCGCACGGAACAGGGAGAAGAGGGAACAAAAGATATTTTATACGAGCTTGGGTTGTTCAAACCGGATGGAACTCCTTTAACGAATTCGACGGGAGCCAATATCATCGTGGATGGTATTTACGGGGAAGGAACGGCTGATGCCCTTGATTTCGATATGGGATTAACCCCGAGAGTGATATTTGCCAATGGATCACAGAAATCATCGTTCTCGGTGAAAACGTTGGAGGATACCCGTTATGAATTACCCAAGACGGTCGTGATTAACTTTAATAAAGTACATTGCCTGAGTGGTTCGAACGTGGCTTTTGAAGGGGAGTTGTTGAGTTGTAGCGGGGTGGTTGTCGATCAACCGGCACGTTTAATGATAGCTTCCCTTGGCGATCACAGATTGAACAATAATGTTGTATCGGGATTCTTCACGGTGTCTTTGGTGCGGGCTTCTGACGGGGCTTTGCTGACGAATGCTACCGGAAGTGATGTTATCGTGAATTGTGTGACGGTTCCTGATGCTTCGGCTAAAGAAGGTAAAGACTTTGTGTTTACGAATATGCATGATCTCCGCATCAGTGGTGACGGAAATCATAGTTCCGCGAACGTGTATGGTGTGGTGCTATATAGTACGGATGCAGCGGAAAAACAAGTGAAGTTGAAAATCAAGTCTGTAACTCAACCCACGGGCGCGCAACCGATCAGTGTTTCTGATGCAGAAGCTACGGCCGAGTTTACGATCCATAAATAAACAAATTCTACTCCCTTCGGGGAGGTAGTGAATGAAAAAAGAGAATTATGGCAGGAAAATATATAAACATATTGTTAGCGGGGTTATTGACTATTCTCCTACTAGCTTGCTCGGATGACAGGGATTCCCTGTCCGGGCAAGCGAGTGGAGATCCTTTACTGACTTTCAACATGACGAGAGCGGGTGGGGATATTGTCAGTAACACGTTGGTCTATCTTTTTGATGGAGATGGAGGTGATGCCGGAAGATTCAACCAGAAGGTTCAGGGGGTAACTTATGCCCCGGATCGACTGTCGATGACTGTCGCTGCCGGGACGTGGAATATAGCCCTTGTGACTGCCAATACTGATTTTAGTGGCGGGTTGATTCAACCTATGCGTAGTGCGGTTCGTGAAGATTTGAAGATGTGGGAGACCCGAACATCGGGAGGGGCATTACCTTCCATGCCGGAATTACGCACGGCCAATATCGATGGTCAATTGGTTATTGGCGGGCAGGATAATTCGGTTCCAGGAACTACTATATTGTCACGAAACGTGGCTCTGGTAAAGGTGGTTATTGCGGATGCGGGTGGATTGGACGTGAACGGGACGCATAATTTCGAACTGAAGGACGTGCCGACTACTTTGAACTGGGAGGGAGGATTATTCCCGACGGCAAAGAACCCCAGGGTGAGTTCCGTGCCGATGACCGGGACTTTCCGGGTCAAGGATAGTACCTCGTTACCGGGACATCAACGTAGTGACACGTTGTATTTTGTTATCCCGGCTCACAAGGGAAACGATTACCTGAGTGTTAACCCGAAAGATACGACGGAGAGTCACATGAAAGTGAGTGTGGACTTGGCTTGTGAGGGGGGAACTCGTTTCAAAAAGACAGATGTTGTGATCCCGCGGGTGCCCCGTGTGAACGGTATATTACTTGTGCGTCTTCTGGTAGGTGGAAAACTGGACGTGACGGCTGATGTTTTGGGTTGGGAGGATGTGGAATTGAATGCTGACCTGTCACAGACACAGCTTTACACGGATAAAGCATCCGTGGGACTATCACATAAAGATACGCTTTACGTGAACACGAATGCCTTGGATTTTACGGTGGATTACCCGACAGGAGGTTGGATTACTTCCGTTCGGAAGATTGCGGATAACGGGGTCGAGATTACGGCTAACGTGGACACTTACGTGGATGGCCAACCTCGTAGTTCTTATATCACGGTCAAAGCGAATAACGTGACGAAAAAGATTCCCGTGACGCAAAGACCGGATGAGGGAACGATTACCGTGGATAATAAACGATTGGTTTTCTGCCCGAATCTTCATGAGAATAGACAAGTTGCGATTACGAGTACCGGTGGTAACTGGAAATTCCTGACCACGAATCCCAGAAAGGCTGCCGCAAACGTGCAGAGTGGAAATGCCGGGATAAGTAACGTTAACTTCACCCGTTCTTCTGTTGCTTACAACAAAACTTTGGATGAGGGACATCTTGTTTATGGAGATACGCTTGTCATTGTGAAGAATGTTATGACGCTGGATACGGATACGATTCGATTGGTGAATTGCTATATCTACGTGGATAATGATAACACGATTGATGCTTCTGCACCACAAGGAACGGAAACACAAGCGATAACCAATTCACAGGATGTGGTCGTGTACGGTGGAATGAAGATGATAGAGAATTTTGTCCCGCAACAAACTTGGATTCATGATATTTCTTGGGATCCGATTGGACAGATATTGTCATTTACCACGGATCGTAACACGGGAAATGCAAATCCGGAGGATAATGATGAACCTCGTTCGGGAACCATGAGATTCAGACATGCCTCGTGTCCGGATTATGAAGTGACGGCTAATGTTTATCAGGATATTATCGTGACGATACCGCCGTTCCATTATTTCGTGGTGAAGTTTACTTGGAGCGGTTCTACGGATGTTGATATTGCCGTGGAGTTTGCCGGAAATCATCTTACTAATGTGGGTTCGAATAATAGTGAATATGATAAAATACCTGTCGGATTTGGTATGCAAGATAATAATTCCGGAAAAGGAGTAACAGGAAATGGTGGTGGTACTAATCCGGGAAGAGTATCTTTTGCTTATAATGGAGGGACTCTTTTGGAATGGGGAGGAGATGCAACGAAGGGACAGGGTGAAACTACGTTTTTTAATGCTCCATTGTTTGAAGGGGATGCTAATTCTCCTCGTAAAATAAAATTGGAGGTTTATGCTATTTGGTATACTTCAAGTAAACCATCAAATACAGCGATGAATCTTCATATGTACGCGTATGAGAATGGTACGATGGAAAGGGGGGTAAATGCAACTGGAGATAATAATAAGTTTAATTTTTATAATAGGGATGGTACTCTCCTGTATTCAGAAGGTTATGCTATAACCGTTGCAAGTTATGGGCAAAGTAAAGCTAAGTCTTACACAACTTCCTATGGGCATATAGCTACAATTACTTATGATAGGGTGAAACATTCGGCTTCAGTTTCAGTACATGTTCCTTTCACGAAATTGACGACTACTAGGAGTATGAATATGAATACGGTTGAAACTTCAAGTGAAGAGGTGATTGTAGAACCTGAAATGATTGGACGTGATGAAAATGGGAAAGCCATTTATGCAGAATAAATGTCGTAATTAAATTAATGGAATAATACTATGAAATCATATCTCAAAATAATACCATATTTAATATGCATATTATTCGCCTCTTGTGCCAGTGATGATAGTCGTCCTACACAGACACCTCGTCAAGTGAATGTAGCTCTTACCGTGACTCTGCCGGAGCCGGAAAACGTACACTCGCTTGCCCGTTCCTACACGGATAGCGAGATCCGGAACGTGGATGTGCTGGTGTTCGACGAGGATGGGAAGTTCATGGAACGGGTGAAGGTGGATGGTGGAGAGTTGACACCAAGCGGGACGGAGATTTCTTTTTCGATACGTTTGGATGCTACCTCGAAACGACGTGTTATTCATTTGGTGACTAACGGGAGAACTCCTGACGGAGTGACTGATCGACTGAATTTCGGGGATGTTACTCCGGCAATGTCGGAAAGTGTGGCTATGCTTGCATTGAAGACATCGACGTTTACGGGAGCTCTGGTGGACAACGTGATGCCTTTGATCATGTGGGGACGTGTTGAACTCCCGACGGGAATTAATATCGTGACGAAGGCGGATAACGTGAAATTGTTACGTGCAGTGGCTTGTGTACAGGTAAAAAAAGGTGCGGTTGACGCCACGAACGGATTGAATGATTTTACAGTTCAAAGTATAACCGTGAACAAGGGCGCCGATTGCGGCTACTTGACCCCGACGAATTATTCAACAACTGTTACTCCCGTGACGGGACGTCCTCTTTCCGGTAGTACATTGAATTACGCGAATGGATGGTCGGACGGGGAAACCCCTTCCTTGTATATTTACGAGCGGAATTGCACGTCGGGCGATTACATGGGCGTAATCATTAAGGCCATGTATAAAGGAAAAGAGGGGTATTATAAAGTGGTGATGGTAGATAATGTAGGTACTCCCTTGAATGTCGTGCGGAATCATCGTTATATCATCACGGTGGTCAGCGTGAACGGTCCGGGATATGCCAGCGTGACGGATGCGATCAATTTTGCCCCGTCAAATGCCTTGAAGGTGGAATTGACGGATGAAGATTCCGATTTCCCTTGTATCGTGGCTGACGCCCAACACCGGATGACGATGTCCAATAACGTGTTTAACTTGTATGGTAAAAACCAAACGACCTCTGTTGCTAACGGTATTGAAATTTGCACGGTGTACTCAAGCCGTGGTGTTACGCCAGTGGTGACGGGAGGAACAACTTGGCTTACCGGCTTACAAGTCCAGTCGTTGGGAAATAACAAGTTTAAGATTGTCGGGAACTTTGCGGGAACATCTACTTTAGTATCTACAACTTTGACACTTACTTGTGATAATTTGTCCCAGTCTGTTGAGGTCAGTTGGAACCCGGAAATCTCAACTCTAAAAGATAGCGATTCGTATGTTTTGGATTTAGTGAATGTTACAAATCATAACTGGACCATACAGATTATGAATCCGTCGTCTACTACCTGGTTGGCCTTGCATCCTACCGCCAGCTTGCCTGCTGCCTTCCCGGGTGTAGACGGTTTTTTATCGGAGCTTAATAGTAATTATTATACTCATGCTTATCTGCATATAGGTTTTGGAAGTAACAGAAACGGAAGGGTGCAGATGAGTTCAGTTGTTGGCGGTAAGACAAAAGCGTGTAAAATAATCATTGTTCAATAAAATTCATATGTGTATGGAACTGGAAGAGATATTGCAAAAGGAAAAACGGAATGAAGAATATATTTTTCTTTATCACGAGAATGGGGACTGGTATGCTTACGAGCATTCTGCTTTTTATTGTTATTCTCTTCTGGGAATGTTCGATGTGAATTGGTTAACCACTACTTCCGGGATCGTAGAGAAAAGGATTATCCGGATACGTGTTAACAACCTGGATCGGCTTTTATACACTTCCTCGTTACAATTGATCCGGAAACAGAGTACGGAATGTGTGCTGATGTGTAAAATTTTGTGTGGAGGTTTCCACTATTGGCGAGGAATGATAGAGATGAAATTCCAGGGATTACAAAAAGAACGAGTTTAGACGTTAATAAGATCTTCGTAGTTTACATAGTTGAGGGACTGGTTTCTATATAGTATAGAAATCGGTCCTTTTTTGTTTGATGATTTTATGGCAGAGAATAATTTTATTTTTTATGATCATAGGTTTGTTCATTTGAATTTCTAATTTTGTGATTGGATTGAAAATTGTATTGATGACAAAGAGGGAAGAACAGTTCTTACAACGGATAAACACGAAGCAACCAGAAGCTTTTCGTGAATTATTCAGCGAATTTTATAATTCGCTGGTTCTTTTTGCGATGGGGTTTGTCGAGCAGCAGGACGTGGCGGAAGATATTGTGCAGGAGGTGTTTATTGCCGTTTGGGAACGGGATGTCCAATATCCGACTTACAATGCTTTTCGTAGTTTCCTTTATAATTCAGTGAAGAATGCCGGCTTGAATCATCTGAAACACAAGAACGTGGAGGAGAAGTATCTTGCCTCGTTGAATCTTGAGGATGAAGGGGATGATATTGATTTGAAAATGATGGAGGAGGAGTTGTATCGCCTGTTGTTTAAGACGATAGATGAACTTCCGGATAAATGCAGGAATATCTTTTTATTGCATTTGGAAGGAAAAGGAAACGAGGAGATTGCTCTTTTGTTGAATTTATCCATATTAACGGTTAAGACACAGAAAAAACGGGCCATGTCATATATTCGGGAACGTTTGGGACGGGTGTATTTCGTGATGATGTCTTTGGGAATAATCTGATTTTTTTGTTTTGTAATCTATTGAAAATGAGTTGTCCGTAAAGAATTTTACTTTTTGGATGAAATTTCTTTTATTTTTTGTACCTCTCTTGAAATAGGTTGTTGTTCTAATTATAGAAAAAGGATAAGCAATGGATGATTGTAAATTTAGAATGGTTGAAATGATGCATCTTTATTTGTCCGGGGCAATTACGGATGAAGAGATGCAGGAATTGCAAAAATGGTTGGATGCGGTACCGGAGAACCGGGCCATGTTTGACCGGGTTTGTAAGGGAAAGGATATTTTATACAAGTATAGAATGTACAAGAAAATTGATCATAGAGCAGCTTACGAGCGTTGTGAAAAACGAGCCGGTATAAAGAGAAAGAGTATCGGAGTGTGGTTGAAATATGCGGCGATGTTATTACTTCCTTTGGGGACGATTTTCGTACTACTAAGAAATAATGAACACGAACAACCCGTGGAGGTTGCTACCGTGGATATTCTTCCGGGAGAAACGAAGGCAACCCTGATTCTGGCAGATGGGAAATCGGTGGTATTACAACATGATACGACCCGTGATATAGTCGTAGGTGAGGGTGTGAATGCGAAGAATTCCGGTAGCGGGATCGTGTATTCTGCAAATGGGAATGAGAAGAGGAATTTACAATATAATGTATTACAAACACCGAGGGGAGGGGAGTACCAAATCACGTTGGCAGACGGTTCGATGGTTCAATTGAATTCTGGCACTCAATTGAAGTTTCCGGTGGTGTTTGATAAAGAGAAAAGAGAAGTGTATTTAACGGGGGAGGCCTTTTTTGAAGTGCAGAAGGATGAAAAGCGTCCTTTTTATGTGATTGCAGACGGGATCAAAATCCGGGTGTACGGGACGTCTTTTAACGTGAACACGCATGATAAAGAACGAGTGCAGACGGTGTTGGTGGAAGGATCGATTGGATTGAGCGCTGAAAAGGGAGGGCCGGAATACCAGATGAAACCTTCACAACTGGGAGAATACAGGCGGACGGATGCATCCGTGAACGTGAAAACGGTAGATATTGAACCTTATGTTTCTTGGAAAGATGGCTTTTTCGTGTTTGAAAATCAAACCATGGAGCAGATCATGAACACGCTTTCTTTGTGGTATGACGTGGATGTTTTTTACACGAACGAGCAATTAAAGAATTTGCATTTTACGGGACACGTGAAACGTTATGATCAGATTGATAATATTTTAAAAGCAATTAAAAGTGCGGTTGGCGTCACTTTTACAATAAAAGATAGAACGATTTGTATTTCTAAATAAAAAACACCGGAAGGTGTTCGAGACCTTCCGGGTATTTTGATAACCTTGATAAGTCATGTTGGCGCATTTCTTATCACTAAGTAAAAATTTATAATGTTCAAAGTTATGAAAAAAAAATCAATTATGTCCTTTTTTTGGCGACATGGAGGACAAAAAAAATGGTTAGTTATGAAATTGACTGCACTATTTATTTTTGTGTTCTCGTTTACCCTTGTTGCTAATACAAGTGCGCAGCAAGAACGAGTAAATTTGAATTTAAAGAATGTGTCTATCCGGACCTTGTTCGGAGAGATTCAAAAACAGACGGCTTTGTCTTTCGTGTATAACATGGAATTAACACAACATTTGGGACAGGTATCCGTGAAGGCAAAACAAGAGGCCGTGGAAAGTGTTTTGAACCGGGTTTTAGCGAACACGGGGCTTTCCTACAAATTCGAGGGGGACATCATTGTGATTTGTGAATCTATCCCGACACAGCCCGTGCAGAGCGAGCAGAAGAAAGAAATTGTCATTGAAGGGAAAGTGGTGGATAAAGATTCAATGGCAATTATCGGGGCAACCGTTTTGGTGAAGGGTACGACCTTGGGAACAGCAACGGATTTGGACGGTAATTTTAAATTGACCGTGCCGAGTGCCGAGAACATAGAACTGGAGTTTTCATTCGTGGGAATGAAAAAACAATTTGTGAAAGTGAAAGGTTTGTCGAATCCTGCCCCACTGAAAGTGGTCATGGAGGACGAGGCTGTTGGCGTAGATGAGGTGGTGGTCGTTGGATATGGTGTTACTGCAACAAGAGATTTGACCGGACAGGTGGCCTCTTTGAACGAGGAACAATTAAGTAAGAAAACCGCAACCAATGTGGAGACCATGTTGCAGAATGCGGCAGCCGGGGTTGTTGTTTCTCTGGCATCATCCAATCCGAGCGAGAAGATTCGGGTACGGGTTCGTGGAGAAGCTTCGTTGACGGGAGATAACGAGCCTTTGTATGTAGTGGATGGTATGCCCGTGACTTCCGACGTGATGAGTGCGATCTCTCCATCGGATATTCAATCCATGGACGTGTTGAAGGATGCATCTGCGGCAGCGATTTACGGTTCTAGAGGTGCTAATGGTGTGGTCATCGTAACTACGAAACGCGGTAAAAGTGGAAAGCCGGATCTGAATGTAAATTATGCTTTTAGCGTGGATTCAAGAATTAATAATTTCTCCACGTTGGATGGGGATGAGTTTCGTGAGTACGTGCGTTATGTGGCAGAGCAGACACTAAAAGTGGATCCTTCCAATAAAACGGCAAATTCTATTTTGAAAGAAGGTAGTACGGATTTGAAGTCCGGTAACACGGATTGGTATAAAGAGTTGAAACGTCCTTCTCATCGACATGATTTGAATTTATCTGTTCGTGGTGGTGGTGAACATTCAAATTACTATATCTCTTTGGGTGTTTTGGATTATCAGGGAATGGTTGAGCATGACGATTTTACCCGTTACACGGGACGTATAAACCTAGACTATGATATTACAGATTTCTTGAAGTTTGGAACATCGACCACGTTAGGATACACGGATGTCAGCTCTCCAGGTATTTCTTTGTACACGGCTATTGGATTCCGGCCTGATTATCCGATATATAATGAAGATGGAAGTTATTACAAAGAAGGAAATTCATATAACCCTGTTGCACAGAATGATGCGAAGAGTTATAATGATAATTATAGTATTTTGTCCACGTCGTTTTTGGAATTGAATATTTGGAAAGGATTGAAATTAAAGACTACGTTATCATTGAATCAGAATATGTCTTATTCGGAATCTTATAAACCGACATATTTGACCTCAGATAATAAAGGGTATGGAACGGAATCGACAAGTCGTTCGTTTACTACGGTTTTTGATAATACGTTGTCTTGGGTAGGGCGTATCAATGATATTCATGCTTTGGATGCCGTGGTTGGTATTTCATTTGAACGTACGAAAAGACGTGGTTTTGGAGTAGATGCTAAAAATTATCCGATGGATAAGGTTTTGACTGGAATCACGAATGCCAGTGAAATTGTACGTAAAAGCGGAAGTGGTACGGTATATGGCTTGCAGTCTTCTTTTGCCCGTATAAATTATCGTTTACTAGATAAGTATTTACTTACTTTCACGGCTCGTTATGATGGTTCATCCTCTTTTGGTTCCAATAATCGGTATGGTTTCTTCCCCTCGGGGGCTATTGCATGGCGCGTGAGTGATGAGAGTTTTATGAGAAATGTCAAGTTCCTGGATGATTTGAAGATTAAATTCAGTGTAGGTAAGACGGGAGTTCAGAACTTTGATTTGGGAAGTTATGCTAATAAGGATTTATATTCAACAGGAAGTTATTTGGATAATCCTTCTATTGTTCATAGCCAGCTTGGAAATAAGGATATTAAGTGGGAAACTACATTGCAATATGATTTGGGTATTGACTTTTCAATCTTACGTTCTTTACTGAGTGGTAGTATAGCATATTATCGCAAGAATACCGATGATTTGATCTGGACTTACACTCCGCCTTCAAGTTTGGCCGTAGAACCAATCCCAACAAACGTGGGGTCTGTACGAAATCAAGGTATTGAAATCTCTCTTCGTGCTAATTTGTTACGCGGAAAGAAAGATTGGAGCTGGGAATTAGGATTGAATGCTTCTCATAACCGGAATAAAGTGCTGGAGCTTGTGGAACAAGGTGAAACAGATAACGGAATGGGAATTACGATACAAGGGTCCGGAAACCAAGTGTTGGCAGAAGGACATGCGATGGGTGCATTCTTTGGTTATCAATATGAAGGAATTATTCAGGATCAGGCCACAATTAACGAGTTGAATGCCCAGGCTGTGGCTGCCGGCAAAAATACTTACAATGGGTCTGGCTTACGTCCGGGACACTTGTTACTCCGGGATGTGGATGGAAACGGTTACATTGATAATAAAGACCGAATGATTATCGGTTCTCCGGAAGCTGACCTTATTGGAGGATTAACCTCGACATTAGCTTATAAGCGTTTGAGTTTATATATGCATTTCGGATTTCAGATAGGAGGAAAGAAATTGTTTAATAAAACATTACAAAACTTACCGAATCAATTGACCGGATTGGTGGATTATAATTTGGATAATCGTTGGAGTGAAGATAATAGAGATGCTAAATTACCAGCCATGTATATTGGTGATGGGGTTGCTCCAAATACTTCTTTATCCTTATTTAATGCCTCTAATCTTCGTTTGCAGGAACTTCGTTTATCCTATGATATTCCAAAATTGTGGGGAGGTAAATACTTGAATTCCGGAGAGATTTATTTCACGGCAAATAATCTTTTCGTGATCACGGAATATCCGGGACAAGATCCGAGTACGATCGGTTCGGCGACTTCAAATTATGGTTCAAATTATGAGAATTGGAATTACCCGTCTTCACGTACGTTCTCTTTTGGTGTTAAACTTAATTTCTAATTATTTTGAGTATGAAAAAAATACTGATTGTATTTTCAATTATAATAGGTCTTACCAATTGTCAATTGGTGGATGTGTTGGAACAGGATCCAATGTATGAGTTGGATCTTGAAAATGCGATAACCTCGCCTGAAATGGCGGAATTAGCTTTGACCGGTACGTATGGTTGTTTACCAGCAAAAAGTACAAATTACACGTTTGCCACATTGAGTGGTAGTTTTATGTCGGGAGCTTTATTACGTCAGAGTTTTATTACTTCCGGGGTTACTGTTGCTATTTATTATTCAGAGAATTATTTGCCGACTCTTTCCTATAGTACCTTCGGGGATGAAGAGTGGGAATGTGATTATGAGGTCATTAAGAATGTTAATTATTTGTTGCAAGCCTTGGAGAAGCTTGATGATAGTGAATTCAAGGCTGGTAGAAAAGCAGAAATTATTGGTGAATGTCATTTTCTTACGGCATTGTCGTATTTCAGATTATTACGCCAATTTAGTGAGTTCTGGGATGAAAATAGTAATTATGGTATTTTGATTCGGGACGAAATACCCTCGGTTTCTAATGCCGTGAAAGTACGTGCTACTGTTGCTCAAAGTTACGAGGAGATTTATAAGCACTTGGAAATAGCTTTGAATCAGGCTCCGGAATACACGACTTCTACACAGGCTTCCGTGCAAGCAGCAAAAGCTTTGAAGGCTGTCGTGTTATTTTATCAAGGAAAATATAGTGAAGCCGCTGTTGCTGCAGACGAGGCTATTACATCGACAAATCCTTTAGATCCTAGCTATTCTAATGTATTCACGAATGCGGAGACATCGAAAGAGGTCATTTTCTGCCGTGCTTTTGGTACGGATGACGTGTCTGATGTGTCATATTTTATGGAGAAAGCTTTTGGTGCCACCGGTATTTGGGGACCGTCAGAAAGTTATATGAATTTGATAGAAGGAGATCCCCGAAAAGATTTGGTTACGGAGAATAAAGATGTTGTTTATAACGGAGTAACCTATAATGCGAATACCGTGAAAAAATTATATATCCCGGGAGAGGGTGTTCCTGTAATATTTTTACGTACGGCAGAATTGTATTTGATTAAAGCCGAAGCTTTGGCTCGTAGTAATGCTTCGATTGCTGATGCTTGGGCTCCGATTAAAGAGTTGCGTAACCGAGTAGGTGCTGATGTGACAGAGCCAGCTAGTCGAGATGAATTGATGGACGAAATCTTTAAAGAGTGGTGGATCGAGATGGCTTTTGAAAATTGGCATGAGTGGTTTGCTACACAACGGTTTGATCGATTACTGGAGATGAACAAGAGTTTGGTAGATCAGTTGGAAGATGAACAGGAAAAAGATAAGGAAGAAGGAGGTAATAGTTTCGAGCAAGCATTCTTGCAGAAATTAGAGTGGAGAAAAATTTATAATATCCCAACATCAGAGATTAATGCCAACTCTGCATGTGAGCAAAATCCCGGATACTAAAAGAGATGATTATGAAACAATTTGTATATATTGTATTTCTTTTATTAAGCCTTCATGTTTCGGCTCAAACAGAGAAAAACTACGGTATTCAGTTTTATCATGGAACTTGGAAAGAAGCGTGTGATAAGGCTAAAGCTGAGAATAAATTGATATTCGTGGATTTTTACACCCAATGGTGTGGTCCCTGTTTAAATATGGCGGAGAATGTATTTATTCTCCCTTTTATTGGTGATTTTTATAACACGAATTTCGTGAATATGAAAATTGATGCCGAGAATGGGGAAGGGGTGGAGCTTGCCAAGCGTTATGGCGTGAATTCTTACCCAACCTACGTGTTTGTGGATCCCAAGAACGGTGATGTGGTACATCGGAGTAAATCTCGTCAGGAGGCTGAACAGTTTCTTGCCACGGGAAAAAGTGCATTAGTACCGGAATTGCGTTCCGGTTATCTAATTGAAGAATTTGCTAAAGGGCGTGACGACCGGGAGTTCTTGAAGAATTATATTCATTATAATGCCTCGATTTATGAACGAGAGAATGTGCAGAAGGCTTTTGAGATGTTGATCAAAAAGGGGGCAAAATTAACGGATTCGGATGTCTGGGGTATATTTAAAGCTAATATAAGAGGTACGGATAATCCTTATTTTCTGGAATTAGTGAAAAATTATGATGTTTTCGTGAAGGCTTTGGGAAAAGAGGTTGTGGATAATAAGCTGTATATGGAGACTCGTAATATTTCTTTGGAAGAATTAAATAGGTTACCGGAATTTAAGGGGAAATCCTTGAACAAGTATCTGGTACAAATTAATGCCTTGGTTCGAGATAAAAAATATGATGAAACCGATGCGTTGATCCGTGCCACGATGGCTGATACGTCTATCGATCAGCAGGATTTTATAGAACAATTTCGTTTTATTGTGCGTGGTAGTTACTGGTCCCCGGAGACTCCGGTAGAATGGTTGGGCAGGTGCGTCTCTTATCTACAATATATTGCTTATAACAGTGACGACCGTCAAGATCCGTATATTCATCAGGAGTATGCCGCTTTATTGGAACGTTTGATTCGTTTGACTCCGGGTGCGGAGAAGGTTTTCCCGGAATCAATCATGGAGAAACCGGAATTCGGTGCAAAAGAATATAGTATGCGTCCTAAGAATCTGGCACAAAAGCCAACGAGAAAGAAGAAATAGTGTGTGATGTTAATGTTTGTACCAGGGGGCTGTTCTGATAAAGAATGGCCCCTTGCTTTTGATCATGATTTTCTTTGCTTCGGGCACTATACTATTCCTTTTAGATTCATACCGTGTTTACGCAAATTTTCAACATTGTTTGTCCGTGAGTGACACGGAAGTGATACGTAGGAAGCACGGAGAAAGCACGGAGAAACCTATGCGAAACAATAGAGAGACAGCGAATTATAAGCGATGGAAAATAGTTGTGCATTTAACTGTTTTATTTTAAAGTGATTATGTGATTTTTTTATTCCTTTAATAAAAAGTCTGATTTAATCTTTTATATTTGCATTAAAGAATGAATGTACATGGTCGTGGATTATTCAGAAGATAGGGAATTATTAACGTTATTGAGACGTGGCGAAATTTCTGCATTTGTAGATATATATACCACGTATTATGATGCGTTGCTGAATTATGCCGACCGTTTGTTGAATGATATGGAGGCGGCTCGGGATGTGGTGCAACAGGTGTACTATAAGATATGGGAAAACCGGGATGCGTTGAATATTTCTCTTTCTGTTAAGGCTTATCTTTTTAAATCGGTTTACCATGGCAGTCTAAATACGCTTGCCCATCAAAAGAATATTCAGAAGTACGAGCAGGAACAGATGACTGATTTTTATTTTTCTACTGTTATTCAATCCCCCGAGGCGGAAGAGGCTTTGTGGAAGTCGGATATAGAGCAAGCCATACAGGAGGCCATTGCCACTTTACCTGAAAAGTGTCGGGAAGTTTTCGTGTTGAGTAAGATTGAAGGGTTGAAAAATCGGGAGATTGCTGAAAGACTGAATATCTCGGAGAAAACAGTTGAGCGTCATATGTCGATAGCATTAAGTAAGTTACGGGATGAATTAGACTGGTTATTACAAATTATTTTATTTTTTTCATTTTCTCATTGGGGGTAAAATTCCTTTCAACTGTCTTTAGTGTATAAAAGCACGAGAAGATGGATGATAAAAATATCAATATAGAGGAATTACTGGTCCGAATACTGGAGAATCGGGCAGATTCGGAAGAAATACGATATTTCTCGAAATGGATGGAGGGGCGGGAAAATCGGGTGTATTTTGAGAAGTTCAAAAAAATATGGAATTTTTCTGCGGGAAGTCACGCGAGTCCGGAAATGCTGGCGGCGGGGATAAGAGATTACCGTCTGTTTATGGAAAAATCTCTGAAACCGAAAATGCGTATAACGTTGATGTGGAGGATAGGTTCGGTTGCGGCCGTGTTATTGATGATCCTGTCTTCTGTTTTATGGTTACGGAAAGATGTTCCGGAGGTTTCTTCGGGTGAAAAATATGCCGTTTCTTCGGGACGGGGAGTTATTTTGAAGTTGGCTGATAGCAAAGAGATCATTCTTAGTGATTCGTTGAATCTGACGGGTGTGGCGGGAGAGTGGGTTAGTGTTAATAAAGTGGATCACCGGGGAATTGTATATAAGATAAAAGATTCAACGGAAATCGAAAAAGAGGAATTGTGTTATAACCAAATTATTGTTCCGGCAGGAGAACGTTTTCTGGTACAGTTGTCAGATGGAACTAAGGTATGGATCAACTCGGAAAGTGCTTTGCGCTATCCGGCTTATTTTGGTAAGCATATGCGGGAAGTTGAGGCTCGGGGAAACGTGTATTTTGAAGTTGCTAAGGATTCAGCCCGTCCGTTTGTGGTTGTTTCCAGAGAGTTGACCACGGAAGTACTAGGTACCCGTTTTGAGGTGAATACCTATGGGGACCGGGACGAGGTGAGTGCGACGTTGGTGGAAGGAAGCGTACGTGTGAACGTGGGCAGTCGTTTTGTTGTTATCAAGCCTAACCAACAATTCATGTTTAACACGAAGAGTGGCACTATCGAGGTGAACGAGGTGGATGCTGCGAGGAAAGTGATGTGGAAGGACGGTATACTGGTGATTGATAACGAGGCTTTCCGGGATGTGGTCTGGAAACTGGAACGCTGGTATGGAGTGTCGATCGTGAACGAGACCGGACTTGTATTTACTCAATCTTTTAGTGGAGAGTTTGACCGAGAAGATATTCACGTGGCAATAGAGTCGTTGTGTGCAAATTTAAATATTACTTATACGATGGATAAAGATCGAATTATTCTGAAGAGGTAACAAAAAAGAGCATCCGTGCGACCAACACTATTGATGCTCCTTGCGCTAAGCCTTACTTATTAATAAACTTAACATGACAAAATTATGAAAAAAAACAAGTATTCGTTGTCTTTGTCATTAAAATTTCTCTGTAGAGTCATTTTATTGACAAGTTTTTGGACAAGTTTCTTATGCTTTTCAGTAAAAGGAGACCCGGTGGAGCCACAGCGCGTGACTTTGGAGCTGAAAGATGTTTCTCTATCCGTGTTATTCCAAGAGATAAAGAAACAGACTTCTTTCAAGTTTTTCTACAATGATACGCAGGAGAAGGACATGGGGAAGATTACGATCAGCGTGAAAAACGAAACGGTGGAAAACGTGTTGGATCGGGTATTCCAAGGTAAGGAGTACACGTACCGGATTTCCGGGGAACAGATTATCGTGGTAAAGCGTCAGGAAACGAGAAAGCCTATACAAGAAGTGGTCATCGAGGGAACTGTCATGGAAAGGGATTCGATGCCTATTATCGGGGCTACAATCGTGTTACAGGGAACGACAACCGGTGTTGCAACCGACGTGAACGGTAAGTTCCGACTGGTCGTGCCAATGGACGATGAGATTTATATCGAGGTTTCTTTTTTGGGAATGAAAAAACAAGTACATAAGGTGTTGGGATTACCGACCCCGAAACCGATGCGAATCGTGATGCAGCCGGAAACAATGGGCGTGGACGAGGTGATTGTGACCGGATATGCCAATATTCGGAAAGAGAGTTTTACAGGTGCAGCCACGACGGTGACGAAGGAGGATATTTTGAAAATCTCCCCGAGGAATGTGATTGATGTGTTACAAGTTTTTGATCCTTCATTGCGTATGGTGAAGAATAACGAGATGGGCTCTGACCCCAACACGTTACCGGAGTTTTATATTCGTGGACGTACTGGTATGGATGGTGTAACTCAATTGGATCGTCTGGAGGCGCAACAAGGTGGAAATATGTCTAAATTTGCGTTGACAACCAACCCCAATTTGCCTGTTTTTATTTTGGATGGTTACGAGGTGGAAGTGCAGAAGATTTATGACATGGATCCTAATCGAATCGCTAGTATTACAATTTTGAAGGATGCTGCGGCCACGGCTATGTACGGGTCTCGTGCATCAAACGGTGTGATCGTTATTGAGACCGTGACTCCGGAATTGGGTAAGCTACAAGTATCCTACACGTTCAATGCTTCATTGACGGCCCCGGATCTTTCTGACTATAATTTGATGAATGCAGAAGAGAAGTTGCGGGCGGAGGTGTTGTCCGGGTTGTATGACTTGAGTTTACCTAATGATATGGAACAGTATGCCATAAAAAAGAATTATATTACCAGTGGTGTTGATACGGACTGGATGGCTCAACCTTTGCAGAATCAGTTTAACCATTCGCATAGTTTGTACGTGTCCGGAGGTACGGAAGGATTTCGTTTCGGTACAGATTTGAGTTACGCACATGAGGGAGGAGTGATGAAAGATTCTTATCGTAATCGGATGAGCGTCGGGGTATTCGTGGATTATCGGGTAGGGAAATTACAAATTAGAAATAACGTGTCATACGATATATCTAAGTCATCTGATTCTCCTTATGGTTCGTTCAGCGATTATACGAGTCAGCAACCTTATTATGCAATATACGATGAGGATGGAAAACTCAAACAACAATTAAATATAGGTGTTGCCAATCCTCTTTACGAGGCGAGTTTGGGAAATTTCAGTAAGAGTAACTCCTATAATTTAACGAATAACCTGAGTCTTTATTGGTATATCAATGACCATCTTCAATTGCAAAGCCAATTTGCAATTACGAAAACAGAGTCAGAAAGTAATAAATTTACCGATCCTTTATCAACGACTTACGGATCAGGTTCTGATCCATTTACTAGGGGAGACTTGTATGTTAATACAACCGATAACTTTAATTGGAACGTAAATGCTTTTTTGGCTTATAACAATTCGATCGGGAAAAGCTATTTGAATCTTTCTGCTGGTATCAATGCACAAGAAACACAGAGTGGAAATTTGTCGTCACATTACAGGGGATTTCCTTCTGCCGCTTTACATACGATAGGTCATGCGAAAGAGATCGTGGAAAAGCCTTCCGGTGAAGATAATAAAACCCGATTGATGGGTATTTTCTTTAGTGGGAATTACTCTTGGAATAATATCTTTTTGGCCGATGCGTCGATTCGTTTTGACGGTTCTTCTGAGTTCGGGGCTGAATCACAATGGGGATCTTTCTGGTCTTTGGGTGCCGGAATTAATGTGCATAATTTTGAATTTATGAAGTCTATCCCATGGTTAAATCAGTTTAAGGTACGCGGAACTTATGGGGCTACGGGAAAGGTGAACTATCCGCCTTATGCGGCACGGGATATGTATAGTATTCTGTTTGATGATTGGTATTCCACGGGTATAGGGGCAACTCTGCAAGGTGTTGGGAATGAAAATTTAGTATGGGAGAAAACCAACTCGACGAATATCGGTTTTGATCTTAGCTTTTTCCAAAGTAAGTATAATATAACATTCTCATGGTATAACCGTCAGACCGTGGATATGATTACAGATGTAACCATTCCGTCCTCTGCCGGGTTCACATCCTACAAAGATAATATGGGAGAAGCTCGAAATAGGGGATATGAAATCAGTTTAAATGCTACCATTCTTAATACGAAGGATTTTGGAGTAAATGCATTCATTAATTTTGCTCATAACGAGGGGAAATTAATGAAAATATCTGAGGCATTAAAAGCTTATAACGAACGGGTGGATGACTATTTAACTTTGAAATACACGAGTTATGCTAATGCGGCTCAACAATCTCTACCATTTTTGAAATATGAAGAAGGTGGTTCATTAACGGCCATCTACGGAATGAAATCTTTAGGGATCAACCCTGCTGATGGAGAGGAATTGTTTATTGATCGTTCCGGTAATGTTACCAGTGTATGGTCATCCTCGCAACAACAAATCATAGGAAATACGGAGCCTAAGGGACAGGGAGCTTTTGGTATTAATATCCGGTGGAAACGCTTGACATTGTACACGAGTTGTATGTATACTTTTGGTTCACAGGAGTATAATTCTACTTTGTTGAGTCATGTGGAGTGTGTCGATTTAAGTACATCTAATGCGGACAAACGTGTATTGAGTCAACGTTGGCAAAAACCGGGGGATGTGACTCCATTGAAAAATATAGCTAACCGAAACAAGACAACACAGTCCACTTCCCGTTTCGTACAGGATAATAATGAGTTCAGCATAAACTCTATATCACTGTCTTATGATTTTAATCCGGAATGGGTAAGGCGTATTGGTTTGGATGTTCTTCGGATTCAGGCAAGCACGAACGATTTGGCAACTTTCTCTTCAATTAAACAGGAGCGAGGTTTGTCTTACCCGTTTGCCCGAACCTTTAATTTTGGTTTAAGTGTTAGTTTCTAAAATCATTTGTTTATGAAAACATGTAAAAATATATTGTTATCAGTTCTGTTACTGTTTTCCCTTTCCTCTTGTTCCGATTGGTTCGAGGTAACGCCGGAAAACGAAATATCCAAAGAGGATTTATTCTCTACCTATGATGGTTTCCGGACAGCGCTGAACGGGATCTACCGAAATCTTTCCGGGGAGTCTCTTTACGGAAATAATCTTTCGTGGGGATTCATCAGTTTCTTAGGACAGAATTATGATCCGGCCTCGTGGATTGCCATGTACGATGTATCGGGTAGCGTTATGAATTATGATTACGAGAATGAAGATGTGAAGAGTGTCACGAAAGCGATTTGGGAAGGTGCGTTCAACACGATTGCCAATTGTAACGTGCTTATCCAGAATGCCGAGGAACACGGGAACGATTTCTTCTATGAAGGGGAGAACGAGAGAAATATCCTTATCGGAGAGGCGAAAGGGATTCGGGCGCTTGTGCATTTTGATATGCTGAGATTATTTGCTCCGGCGCCAGTTACAGGTGACAATGCGGCCTATGTACCGTATGTATCGGAATACTTGACTTCCCATCCGACTCATTTGCCGACATCCGTGGTATTAGATAGTATTATCAATGATTTGAAACAATCTCAGAGATTATTGGCCGAGTTCGATACATCGTACAACTCCGAAATGATGAAAAGTCCAAGTATGCGTTTTGATGGCAATGTAACAGGTTCGGCTAAAGGCGGTTCTTTCTTTGCCTATCGTGGAACCCGTATGAACTACGTGGCCGCAACCGCTTTGTTGGCTAGGGCCTACCAATACAAGGGTGATAAAGCTACGGCTTATCAATATGCTAACGAGGTTTACCGTTTCTATAATGAAAAGAAATGGTATAGTTTTACACCCGAAAGTAATATAAGTAACACGAATACAGAATATCGTAGATGTAAGTTGTTTGAAGATATTTTGTTAGCTTTCTACAACACGAATATATTTGACGTGTATGACAATTACATACAAAGACATTTTTATTGGACAGGTAATTACTGCCCGATAAAGAATAGGGCAAATTTATTTTTGGGAGATGAACAGGATTTCAGGTATCGTTATTTGATTGCTTCCAATACGACAAGTACCGGTTATTCGTTGAAATGGGTACCCGTGAAGGATGCCAGCGCTTTGTGGAACGTGCAATACCAGTATCCTCTTTTACCTGTTATGCGGATGAGTGAAGTGTTTTATATTATGTGCGAATATTTGGCGGATAATAATTTGACAGAGGCAATATCTTTATTGAACACCTTGAAAAAAGCCCGTGGTGCTGATGACATAAGTACCACTCTGACTAGAGATGCGTTTTTAGAGGCATTGTATACAGACGCAACCCGAGAGTTTATAGCCGAGGGACAAACGTTCTACCTATACAAGCGTTTGAATAGAAGTATGTATAATGGAGAGTACCCGATCGATATGACCGGAAAGTATATAGTTCCTCTTCCAGATAGTGAAAACATTACACAATAAAGGAGAAAATTATGAAAACGAGAATATTTGTACTATTCATATCTATCCTCGCATGGGTGGGATGTGATAGAAGAGAGATTCCCACTTATAATACGGGAAATCATTATATCGAATTCGAACGTGCAACAACGGACTCAACTATTTTTACGTTTATTTATCATCCGAATAATGATTACTACGAACTGCCTATCGCAGTGAAGATTGCGGGAGATGAGGCCGGGCGAGATTTGACTTACAGTATTGCGGTGGATGAAGAATTCACCACGGCCGAGAGTAAACACTATTCTCTGATGCCGGAGACCATGATATTTCGACAAGGAATGTTCCATGATACATGCTACGTTTGTTTGAATAAAACTGACGACTTGAGCAGTCGTTCTGTAAGGTTGGTACTTCGATTGGTGGCGACGTCTGATCTGCCGGTAGGTAAATTGGAAAATTCGGTGGCCGTTATCCAATTTTCGAATACGGTAGCCCGACCGGATTGGTGGAATTCTGACGTGGAAACGTATTATTTGGGAAGTTACTCGCAGAAAAAATTCCTTCTGTTTTTAGAGGTTACGGAGGCGGACTTGACAGGAGCAAGTGTTAGTGAAATACGAGCAGCCGCCTTGCTGTTCAAGCGTTACCTGTTGGATCACGTGGGTGAACCAGAAACGATAGATGAGGACGGACATCCGATGACAGTTCCTGTACTAGGATTGGAAGAGTTATAAACATAGTTTGACAAGTGTATGAATATGAAAAAGATAAAACTATTTTTAGGGTGTTTTATAGCCATGACGTTGCTATACGCCTGTTTTGATGACGAGGGAAATTATGATTTATCGGAATTAGCAACCGTGGGAATTCAACTATCCTATACTCAACCTTCGATTGGCGAGGAATATGTAATTGACCCGGTGATCGATTACAAGGGGGTGGATTCCACTGAATTTGGCTATACGTGGGTATGTGACATACAGGATACGTGGAGTGATACTATCTGCCGGGAAAAAATGTTGAGATATACTTTCACGGAAATAGCGAATTATAGAATTCGTTTGGTTGTAGAACACGTGCCAACCGGCGCATTAACGACAGCCGGTATATACGTGGGAAGTCGTTCCCGCTATTCTTCTGGATGGACGATTTTGTCAGAGCAGAATAATCAATCGATACTGAGTTATATCCGTGTGGACGAAGAGGAAGATAACAAGATCTATACTCTTTTCGAGAATATTTACACTACTCTTAGAGGGGATGAGTTAGGGACCGGGCCGGTTCGGATGGGGCGGCATTTCTCGTCTGAAAGTGATCAAATTTTAGTTATTCAAGAGAGTGGGGCGGTAGAGATTGACGGGTTGGATTTCTCGAAAGCAATAACCACACGGGAGGAATTTATTGGGGGAGTGTATCCTGCCGGTTTTGTACCTAGCCAAGCGGAATATGCTAGTCGGTTAGAAGCGGTTTTGGGTACTGACGGGAACGTGTACACGCGTATAAACCCGAATGGAAACTTCCAAGTATGCCAGTATAACACTCTTCCCGCATTTAATAATGCCCGGATCACGATGATGCATTACGGTGCATATCAAGGGTACATCTATATGTATGATGAATTGAACCACCGGATGATAGGTATTTGTGATGAACCGCAAGCTTATACGGGCATGGTTATCAACATGAAGATGGATCCGGATGGAGTGAATTCGGAAAACTTTACTCCATTGGATAATATGGGAGAGGGTACACAAGTTATGTTTATCGGTTCATATAATGTGGAAGGAGCCGGGGGGCGGGATTTCGTACAGGTGATTAAAAAAGGATCGGATTATTATTTCCAGACGTATAAAGTTTTTCATTCGAATGGCTCGTCTTTGATGTATGCTTTTGATGGGACGGAAGAATTGTTTGTCGGGAATAGCGAGGTTAATGATGATTCAAAGTATTGTATGGATGGGACCTCTTACTTTTATTTCACATCGAATAATATTCTCTATTATTGGAATCGGGTCAATCGAATGGAGCCATTCTACACGTTCCAAAGCAAGATTATCGATATTGAGCGTTATGCTAATGGTGAGGATCGGGAAGAAATTGGCGTCGGTTTGGAGAATGGGGAATTCTATATCCTGGATGCTTCTTACGAGGCTATAAGTGGCCAAAAGGAAAAGGTGTTGTTTAAGGCAGAAGGTTTAGGTCGTGTTGTAGATGTCCAGTACAAGTACGGGAACTTGTCGAATTTTAATAAAGAATCAAGATTATAGTTTTTACACACGGGGATAGCCATTGTGGCTTTCCTCGTGTACAGTATTTGTAAATTAAATGATTCAGAGATTGTAGTAAACAATCTCTAAGGGAGTGTTGTGTATAAAAAATAAGTCATTGTAAAAAGAAATTTATGGAAGAACCAATTGTAAGAGTGGAGCATTTATCCCATCGCTATAGTGTTCAGTGGGCAATCAGGGATATAAACTTCGAGATTAACCAGAAGGGGATTTTGGGGCTTTTAGGCTCGAACGGGGCGGGGAAGTCGACCACGATGAATATTATTTGTGGGGTATTGAACCAGACGGAAGGAACGGTTTATATTAATGGTATCGATACTCGTAAGCAACCCGTGGAGGCTAAAAAATACATCGGTTTTTTACCACAGAAACCGCCTTTGTACACGGATCATAATGTAAGTGAATACTTGACGTATTGCGCCCACTTGCGACTGATGGATGACTGGGAAGTGAAGGTTGCCGTGGAATCAGCCATGAAACGTTGCGGAATTGCTCATTTTAGTAAACGGCTTGTGAAGAACCTTTCGGGAGGATATCAACAGCGCTTGGGAATAGCGCAGGCCATCGTGCATAACCCGAAATTGGTGGTGCTGGACGAACCGACGAATGGTTTGGATCCAAATCAAATTTTAGAAATTCGGGAGCTGATCCGGGAGATTGCGCAGGATCATGCCGTTTTGCTTTCCACTCATATTTTGTCGGAAGTAGAGGCCATTTGTCAGAATATTAAAATGATAGAACACGGTAATTTGATCTTTTCCGGGACGCTTGATGAATTTCATGACAGTGTTAAATCCAATACTTGCATTGTGAAGTTGGAGAATGCTCCTGCGGAAGGGGAATTAGGAAATATTCCGGGAGTGATCAAGGTGAAGAAACTCGATGAACATTCTTTCCGATTGCAGTTTGAACAGGAAGGAGAAGAGACGGCAAAACGAGTGGCAGAGATTTGTGTGAACCGGGGATGGAGGTTGAGCGAGATGCAGATGGAAAAGGTATCCATGGATGAGATTTTTGCCCAGCTATCGGGAAAACGAGTGGTTGATAAATTTTAATGTTACAGGATATGAAAACAATATATAGAATAGCGAAATCAGAACTAAACTCTTTATTTTGTTCCCCGATAGCCTGGTTGGTTTTGGTCATCTTTACTTTTCAGATGAGCATGACTTTCACGGACAGGATTATATGGGAATTAAAAGATTTTGTCATCAATAACCGGGAAAAGGATGGAATGACGGCTTATTTTCTGCTTACCGGCTTCGGTACGCCATTATTTCCCGGTGTACTTTCTTATTTATATCTTTATTTTCCGTTGTTGACGATGGGGTTGATGAGCCGGGAATTTAGCAGTGGGTCCATTAAATTACTATATTCTTCCCCGATTACCAGCACGCAGATCGTGTTGGGGAAATATTTGTCGATGATGCTCTACGGGTTGATCATGCTGGCGATTGTTACGGTTTACGTGGTTTTTTACATGTTCGTGCTGAAGGACTTTGATTATCCCGTGGCGATTACCGGATTGATAGGTATTTACTTGATCATGTGCCTTTATTCAGCTGTGGGATTGTTTGTTTCCTGTTTAACCTCGTATCAAGTCGTGGCGGCTATCGGTACGTTTGCGGCGTTGACTATTTTACAGGTTATTGGCGGGGTTTTACAAGGAGTGGATTTCTGGAGAGATATTACTTATTGGATTTGTAGTGGTCCTCATGGTCCGATAGCCGGGTTAATTAATAGTGGTGACGTGTTATACTACTTTTTGATGCCCGCTTTATTTATAGGGATGTCCATTATGAAATTACAGTTCGCCCGACAGAGTAAACCGTGGTACACAAAAGTGATGAAGTATCTGGCTTTGGTGGTCGTGATCGTAGGGATTGGTTACGCAACTTCCCGGCGGACTACCGTGTGCATTACGGATCTTTCCCGTGACGAACAGTTAACCCTGACCCCGAAAAGCCGGGATATACTGGAACGTTTCAAGGGACAGGAGCTTACGTTAACAACTTATGTCAATATTATGGATGAGCATATGGCCGCCAAAGTGTTCCCGAAGAGCCGGATTGGGGATATGTCCGTGTTCAGTAAGTACTACCGTTTCAAGCCGGATATGAAGTTCAAGTATATTTATTATTACGATCACGTGTTGAACGGACATTCTTGTTGCGCACCGGGAGAAGATCTGGAAGAGGCTGCCCGAAAACAGGCTAAGGTGAACGGGTTGGATTTTGATGATGTGCTTTCTCCCGAGGAAATACGGAAGATTCATGATTTAAGCGGTGAAAATAATCAAGTTGTCCGTACGCTTGAAGATAGCGAGGGAAACTGGACCTATTTGCGAATGTTCAATGATCTGAATCCTTACCCGAGTGAACAGGAAATATCTGTTGCCTTGTTGCGGATGAAGGATGGAGCCGTAAAGATGGGTTCTCTCTACGGGCATGGTGAACGGGAAATGAACAAAAGCGGTGATCGGGAAATTGGGTGGCTCTTTACCAACGGTTCCGGTCGCGGGTCATTGATTAATCAAGGATTTGATCCGATAAGCGTACCGCTTACGGAAGAATGGGAGATTCCGGATGATCTGCAAATCCTTTTGATTATAGACCCGAAGGAACCTTTCTCGACGGTGGAGTTAGAAAAAATCCGTGCCTATGTAGCAAGTGGTCGTCATTTGATTCTTGCAACGGATGTTAATCGGTCGGAAATAACGGGAGAATTACTTGCGGATTTCGGGGTAAAGGCTTTACCTGGAATGTTGATACAACCTCGTAAAGATGAAGACCCGACGAATATTAACGCTGTTTTCACGCCGCAAGCAGGGGGGATTAATCCGATGTTTGCCCAGTGGGCAAATCGCAATTATCCATTGAGTATGACAGGAGCCGTGGGGTTGAGTTACACGATGGATAAGGGGTATGACGTTGTACCGTTAGTGGTTTCTCCAGTCGGTTCGTGGACTGAATTGGAAACGACGGATTTCGAGGGGGAAGTCCCGGTGTTTAATCCGAAAGCAGGGGAAATCAATCAACAGTTACCTGTGGTGCTTGCCTTGACCCGCCAATTGAACGGGAAGGAGCAGCGTATTTTGATTTTTGGAGATGCTGACTGGATGACGACCGGGGAGTTCAGCAAGAGTAGATATTATGGAGTGGCAAACGGACCGTTGACAACGCTTATGTGTAGTTGGATGGCTGATTATCAATACCCGACTTATTTTCCTCGCCCGGCACAACCGGATAATCACTTGAAATTGTCCTACCAGTCACGAGGGACCTTGAAGGTGGCGTTTGTCGTTGTCTTCCCCGCCGTGATCTTGTTGTTGTATCTTTTGGTGTGGTTTAAGAGAAGAGGTAAGTAGTAATTATTAAATGATAAAAAAGACATGGAATCTATTGTAAAAGTAGAGCATTTGTCCCATCGTTACACGGTGGATTGGGCAATTCAAGATATAAATTTTGAGGTGAACCGGAAGGGTATCTTGGGCTTATTAGGATCTAACGGGGCGGGAAAGTCCACGACGATGAACATTATCTGTGGCGTGTTGAATCAAACGGATGGCACAGTGTATATTAACGGTATTGATACCCGCAAGAATCCCGTGGAGGCCAAAAAAAATATCGGTTTCCTACCGCAGAAACCACCCTTGTATTCGGATCACACGGTTGATGAATATCTTGAATTTTGTGCGGAATTGCGATTGATGGAACCCAAGAAAATCAAACAAGCCGTGGAGATGGCCAAGGAACGGTGTGGAATTACTCATTTCAGCAAGCGGTTGATCCGTAATCTTTCTGGTGGTTATCAACAACGTTTGGGAATAGCGCAAGCCATCATACATAGTCCTAAATTCGTGGTGCTAGATGAGCCGACGAACGGGTTGGATCCGAATCAGATTCTTGAGATTCGTAAGCTGATCAAGGAGATCGCTGTTGATCATGCCGTTTTACTTTCCACGCATATTCTGTCGGAAGTGCAAGCCATGTGCGACGACATCAAGATGATAGAACACGGGCATCTAGTCTTCTCCGGGACGCTGGAAGAATTCGATAATTACGTGAAACCGGACACGTTTATCGTGAAACTTGACAACCCTCCTGCCGATGAGGAAATATTGGCAATCCCCGGGGTGACTCGTCTCAAGCATTTGGATCGAAACACCTTGAGAGTACAGTTTGACAGGCGGGATGACATTTCTGAGGTGATGGCTGATACGTGTGTTCGTCACGGTTGGGGACTAAGCGAGATTATGTTGGAAAGAATTTCTTTGGAAGAGATTTTTGCACAGTTGTCAGGAAAAAGATTGATCGATAAATTTTAATAAACGTTATGAGAGTAATATATAAAATAGCAAAGTCGGAGTTAGGTACGCTCTTTTATTCTCCGATAGCTTGGTTAATTTTGGTCATATTCGTGTTTCAGGTTTTCGGCAGTTTTGCGAACTTGCTGGAATATACCGTTAACGCGAAAACCCTCGGACAAATGCAGGGATACCAGAGTTATATGCTTTTCGTGATTGGTGGTTTCGCCCCTTACACGACCATCCAATCTACCCTTTATCTTTACATTCCCCTGTTGACAATGGGGCTTATGAGCCGGGAATACAGCAGTGGTTCTATTAAATTACTTTTTTCTTCCCCGATTAGTAGTTTACAAATCATACTGGGAAAATACCTTTCCATGTTGATTTATGGGCTGATCATGATGGGGAGCGTGTTGGTACTGGTGGTCGTGGCGTTTTTCTCGATCAAAGATTTTGATCTTTCGCTCGTACTTTCCGGTTGGTTGGGCTTGTACTTGCTCATGGCGACATACGCAGCTATCGGGCTTTTCATGTCGACCTTGACTTCTTACCAGATCATTGCGGCTTTAGGAACGTTGACTTTCATTAGCTTTTTAAACTTTATCGGTAGCTTGTGGCAACATATTGAGGGGGTGCGTGAAGTGATGTATTGGTTCTCGCTTAAAGGACGTGCGGATGAATCT
Source organism: Butyricimonas sp. RTP31003st1_G1_RTP31003_210430 (assembly GCF_040920905.1). Taxonomy (NCBI): domain Bacteria; kingdom Pseudomonadati; phylum Bacteroidota; class Bacteroidia; order Bacteroidales; family Odoribacteraceae; genus Butyricimonas; species Butyricimonas sp. RTP31003st1_G1_RTP31003_210430. The sequence continues at coordinate 32,379 of NZ_JBCOSQ010000049.1, forward strand.
ATCCGGGGGCTGATTTGTAGCGAGGATATACTTTATTTTATTCTCGTTTCGGGAATGTTCCTTGGTTTTTCGGTGCTGAAACTGCAATTTGCTCGTCGGAGTTGTTCTGTGAGCGTGAAAGTGGGAAAATACGTGGGACTGGTAGCCTGTGTTGCCTTACTCGGGTATGTCTCCACGATTCCTCAATTGAAGTGTTTCTATGACGCTACGGCTAACAAGGATCGCACGATCACCCCGAACAGTCAGGAAATACTGAAACAGGTGGACGGTGGCTTGACGATTACTTCTTACGTTAATCTCCTTGACAAATTTGGTTATCTTGGAATGCCTTCTAACTGGTTTAATACCCGGAATATCTTCGAGACATTTACTCGTTTCAAGCCGGAGACTAAACTGAAAAGTTATTATTATTACGATAATAGTGCAGGGATGAATCTTTCCCGCGAGGAAATGGATAAGGCAATAGAGAGACTCGTGCTGACTTCTGATATTAATCCCAAAAATATACTCACTCCGGAACAGATGAGGGAGAAGATTGATCTCTCTGCTGAGGAGTTCCGCTACGTGTTTCTAATAGAGCGGGAGAACGGGCAGAAAGCTTTCTTGCGTATGTTCGATGATCAGGGAAAGTATCCTTCCGAGGCGGAGATTTCCGCCGTATTGAAAACTATGGTAGCCGAGAGTCCGCGTATTGCTTTCTTGAGTGGACATGGCGAACGCAATATTTATGATGGTTCCGGGGTAAATTATACCTCGTTCACGACAGTTCTTGATTCAAGAAGTGCTTTAGTCAATCAAGGGTACACGCCCTACACGCTCACGCTGACGGAAGGGGGAGATATTCCATCGGACGTGGATGTACTTGTTATCGCCGATTTGCGGAAAGCTTTGACGGATGATGAATTGATTCAAATTAAACGGTATATCGAACATGGGGGAAACTTAGTGGTGATCGGGGAACCGCGTCGGCAGGAATATATGGCGCCCGTGCTGGAGCAATTGGGACTCGCTTTTGTACCCGGTGTATTGGTACAGCCTCGCGAGGGGTACGTTGCCGATTATCTTTGGGCTAGGTTCACGCCGGAAGGGGCAAGATTGGAACCTGTTTTTGCTCGTATGTTGGAGTTGGATAATGTACTCACTATGCCTTCCGCGGCGGCTATTCGTAAGATAGGCGATCGGGGATTTGAGGCAATTCCCGTGTTTACAACTGAAACTACCGGATGTTGGAATGAGTTGGAAACGAAGAACTTTTCTCTCGAAGAACCCCGTCTGAATACGGCATTGGGAGAGGAGGAAAAAGCCTATGTTACCGGTTATGCCTTGCGTCGTGACGTGAAAGAAAAGGAACAGCGTGTCTTCGTGCTTGGGGATGCCGATTGTATCAGTAACGGGGAACTCGGAGCAAACCGGGAGTTCCGTCGCTCGAATTATGCGCTTACGGATGGAATGTTCCGTTGGCTTGTTTATGATGAATATCCTATTGATGTCAGTCGTCCGGCAGCCAAGGATAATGACACGTACCTGACCCCGGGAGGATTCGCATGGATCAAGGTATTCTTGCGTTGGATATGTCCGGTACTGATCGTGGTGTGTGGTTGCGTGATCTGGGTGATGAGGCGGATGAAGTAAAGTAAGTGTTTCTGATCATACAAAGATTCAGGTTTTAGCCGTAAAATGGCTGATACCTGAATCTTTTTTTAGTAGATAATGGTTGAAGGTGTTTCAAGTCTCGGATTAAGCGTTAAATTTGTCGGAATGGATATTGAAATTTAGAGTACATGCAATTATCAGAAGATCAAATTATAAAATTAGCCCCGGATGCGGCATCCGTGAAAGCCGGGAAGGGATTGGCCTCGGCAGCGAAATGGGTGTTGCGGGGAGCGAGTGACCGGGCGTTATGGGGGCATTGTCAGGGAAGTGGTAAGAAGCCCTACCAGACGCAGGTCGATTTGCAGAATATCGCTTTCAAATGTTCGTGTCCCAGCCATAAGTTTCCTTGTAAACACAGCTTGGGACTTTTGTTTTTATATGCTTCTCAACCGGATTTATTCACGATAGGAGAAGAGCCCGATTGGGTGAAGGAGTGGTTGGAGAAACGTGCGGGGAAAGCGACGGAGAAGAAGGAAAAAGCGGATAAACCCGTGGATGTAGAGGCTCAGGCGAAGAGGCAGGAGGCTCGACACAAAAAGGTGTTGAACGGTGTGGACGATTTGCAGGGCTGGTTAAAGGACTTGGTGCGAAGTGGTCTGTTAAACGTTCCAGAGCGGGCGCAAGCCCTGTTTGCCGGGATTTCCAAGCGTATGGTCGATGCACAGGCTCCCGGTTTGGCGGGGATGATGCGGCAGTTACAGGAGATTCATTATTTCGGTGAGGACTGGAAGTACGAGCTGACGGCGGGAGCAAGCCGGGCGTACCTCGTGGCGGAAAGCTACAAGCACCTCGATCAGTTGTCCCCGGAATGGCAGGATGAAATCCGTACTCTCGTGGGATACCCGCAGGCCAAGGAGGAGGTGTTGGCTAACGGGGAACAGGTTTCCGACGATTGGTTGGTTGTTGCCTCGGAAAGTCTGCAACAAGACCGGTTGACGGTAGAGTACAATTGGTTGTACGGCCGACAGACCTGTCGGTATGCGCTCTTCTTACAATTCTTAACACCGGGAGCTTTGGCGGAAACCGCTTTATTACCAGGTAGTGTTGTCGTGGCAGATGTGACATTCTACAAGGGTGTGACTCCGACTCGGGTATTATTCCGTGAACAGAAAGGTACAAGAGAACCCTTTATCCCATCCGGAAAAGGATGTTGTGCGGGATTGGCAGAGGCCATGCAGGTCTATCGGGAGAGTATGACTCGTAATCCTTTCACGTATGAAGTACCCGTGTTGGTTAGCGAGGTGCGTCTTGTGATGCACGAAAAACAGGTGTGGATTAAGGATAGCAACGAGTATCTGATTCCGTTAACCTTGGGAGAGGCCGGCAAATTGAAAGGTTTTGCCGTGACCGGCGGACGGGAATTCACGGGGTTCTTCCTTGCCGGGGAGCGGTCATGGAGAGTGTTATCGTTATGGATAGAGGATAAATATTACACGTTAAGCAATGAGTATAACGGATAATGTCATAAATATAGCCTTGTTGGGAACGGCTAACCGGGAGATGACTTCCGGCGAGTTACCGGAAGATCTTGCCGGGACGTTGGAGCGGGTAAAAGAGAACGCTACAGACGGGGAGGAGGTCTTCTATAAGGGGGCTGCGGCTTTTTTCGCTTACTATCGTTCGGGTTTGGAACCTTTGAAGTTAAAAGATCCTGTTCCGGTTTCAGAGGCTGGGCCGGAAATGCGGCCTTATGTCGGTCAGAAAGCGGCTGCGATACTAAGTATTTTGCTGGGGGAAAAGTATGCTAATATGTTGCTTTTTTGGTACCGGAAAGCGGCAGAGCGGGAACAGTTGATTCCGCCGGAATATCTGCCGCAAGTGTTGACACGAGTTTTTCAGCCGGGGAGCCAGACGGCAAAACGGGAGCGGCAATTACTGATCTCGCTGGTGGGTAACCGGGGGCGTTGGTTATTACCCATTATGGGATATGCCGCTTTGCAGGAAGAGGATGAGGATACGTGGGAAACGGCCACTCATGCCGATCGAAAACTGATACTTTCACGGGTACGTCGTGAGAATCCTGCCCGGGGTATCGAGATGTTACGTGCTGAATGGAAAAACGAGTCTGCCCAGCATCGTGCGGAGTTTCTGGCTTGTCTGGAGATCGGTTTGTCGGTAGCGGATGAGGATTTTTTAGAGGAAGTACGGGGTGGTGACCGGAGTTCTACCGTGCGGGACGAGGCCCTACGTTTGTTACGTATGATCCCGGAATCCCGAATCTTGCACTTGTTTGCCGAGACGTTAAAGAAACATTTGCATTATCGTCGTTTGCTTGGTTGGTCTGTGGACCCGATTGCTTACACGGAAGAATTCAAGAAGTTAGGAATAAACGAAGTGAGTAATAATAAAGGCGAGAGCGACAGTGATTATATCCTGCGACAAATGGCACAATGTATGCCTTTGTCCTTTTGGTGCGAGTTTTTCGATTGTGATCCGGAGACGGCAGCCCAGCGGATGCGTAAATCACCCCCTTTTTCAAAACATATTTACTTGACGGACACGATACTGGGTTATAAAAATCGGGATTGGGCCTACCACGTGCTGAAAGATGAACGGGTACTTCAGTCTCCCGACTTGATGCAATTGGTTCCCTTATTATCTGTGGAACAGCGGGAGCAATTGAATTTAAGCGGGAAAGCCGACCGGAATTTTTACATCAGTCAATGGTTCGACGAGGACGATAGCGAGTGGGGAGAGAAATTCTCCCGGGGCGTGTTGAAGATGATTTACGCCATGGACTATTGTTATTATGACCGTCCGACCTGCGAGGCGCTGGCTTTACGCCTTCCTGCCTCGATGTATGATTACGTGTCCACTTTAGGGACGTCACGGGAGAGTAGTGCCAGCCACTGGGAGTTCACGGTTCGTTTGCAACAACTGTTATTGATGAAAAAGGAAATAATACAGGCGTTTTAATTTTAGATTTTAGATTTCAGCCGCACGGGGCTGGCTCTTTTTAAAGGATTCTTTCATCTAAAATTGTTTGGGTATAAGAGACAAATATCAAAAAGAAAAAATATGGGTTTATTATTAAGACAACATGCGGAACAGCAATTCGAGGAAGAGTTGCACGAGTTAAAGAAAAACGAGACAAATAAAGTACCGGAAAACTGGCAACTATCCCCGCAATCGGTGGTTACCTACCTGATGGGCGGGAAACTGGCAAACGGTTTTGAGGTGACCCCGAAGTATATCGGGCATCGTCGTTTGATGGAGATCGCTGTGGCCACGTTGGTTACGGATCGGGCATTGTTGTTGTATGGTCTACCGGGAACAGCCAAGAGCTGGGTAAGCGAGCATCTGGCGGCGGCTATATCCGGTGATTCTACCCTGATCGTGCAGGGAACGGCAGGGACGGGCGAGGAGGCTATTCGTTACGGGTGGAACTATGCCAAGTTATTAGCCGAAGGTCCCAGCGAGGGGGCTCTTGTACAAACTCCCGTTATGCGTGCAATGAAGGATGGTAAACTGGCCCGCATCGAGGAGTTGACCCGTGTCGGTTCGGACGTTCAGGACACGTTGATCACGATTCTTTCCGAGAAGACGTTGCCTATTCCCGAGCTGGATCGTGAAATACAGGCTATCAGGGGCTTTAACGTGATCGCTACTGCCAATAACCGGGACAAGGGTGTAAATGACTTGTCAAGCGCTCTAAAACGCCGTTTCAACACGGTAATCCTGCCTTTGCCCGACGCGATCGACGAGGAAATCGACATCGTGCGTCGCCGGGTGGAGAGTTTCGAGGCCGTTATGGACCTTCCGGCAGAGAAACCTGCATTGGAAGAGATTCGCCGAGTGGTTACCATTTTCCGGGAGTTACGTCAGGGAGCAACCGAAGATGGTAAGACCAAGTTGAAAACTCCCAGTGGTACGCTGAGTACGGCCGAGGCCATCTCCGTCGTGAATAACGGTTTGGCCATGTCCGGGTATTTCGGTGACGGTCGGTTAAACGCCACTGACCTTGTATCGGGAATTATCGGGGCGGTTGTGAAGGACCCCCTGCAGGATCAGGTGATATGGCAGGAGTACCTTGAAACGGTCGTGAAGGGACGCGATGGCTGGAAGGACATTTATAGGGCATCTAGGGAAATGTTATAGTGACTAGTTTTAGATTTAGAAGTCGGATTGATTCGGTGATTTAGTGATTTCCGATTCGGTGATTGTAGAATCACGGAATCATGTAATCGACAATCACGTAGTCATTTAATTTATACAATGGTTGATGGAATACATTTTTTAGGCATACGGCATCATGGTCCGGGGTCAGCCAAGAACGTACGAGCGTACTTGGAAGAACTGGAACCCGATGTTATTTTATTGGAAGGTCCCCCGGAGGCGGAGCCGCTTTTGCCGGGAGTACTTCATGAGCAGATGAAACCGCCCGTGGCCTTGCTGGCGTATCAGCCCGACGAGCCTCGAAGGGCCGTGTTTTATCCTTTTGCCGAGTTCTCACCCGAATGGCAGGCCATGTGCTATGCCATGAAAAAGGAGGTGTCATTACGTTTTTTTGACTTACCTCTGGTGCATCATTTAGCTCTTTGGAAAGAACGGGAGGAACAAGCTGAGGCCGGGGAAACCGGCGAAGAGGGGGAGTGCGATGAAGTACAGGGGGAGGCATCTGCAACCGAGACCCCGGAAAAAGTTCGGAAAGTTGCTCTTCCGGAATTACTGCCCGTTGATCCTTTTGCTCATCTGGCGAAGGCGGTCGGGTACGATGATCCGGAATTATGGTGGGAAGTGAACTTTGAGAATCGTCAGCGTAACGAGGAGGTGTTTACCGCAGTGAAAGAGGCTGTTTCGGTGTTACGGGAGTATTTCCCAAAGACCGATCGGGAGACTTTGTTGCGGGAAGCGTGGATGCGTAAAATAATCCGGGCTGCCCAAAAAGAGGGTTTCAAACGTATAGCCGTGGTGTGCGGGGCTTGGCATGTGCCGGGTCTGGAGAAGATGCCCACGCAGAAAGAAGACAACGAGTTATTGAAGGGATTACCGAAAGTGAAGGTGGAGTGTACGTGGATTCCGTGGACCTACGATCGGTTGTCTTTCCGGAGCGGTTACGGGGCGGGAATCGTTTCCCCGGGGTGGTACGATCATTTATGGCATTATCCGGATGACGACGGAACCCGTTGGATGAGCAAGGTGGCCGCCCTTTTCCGGACGAAAGGAATGGATATTTCCGTGGCTCACGTGATCGAGGCTGTGCGTCTGGCACAAGTTGCAGCCGCATTACGTGGTTTGCCCCGTCCTTCTTTGGAGGAATATAATGATGCCGTGACTACGGTGATGGGATTCGGTGACCCGATTCTGTTACAAGTGATCCGGGAGGCCTTGGTGATCAGCGATCGTATGGGGAGCGTACCGGATGATGTACCTAAAGTTCCTCTTCTCGTGGATGTGGAGAAGTTGTTGAAACGCTTGCGCTTACCCCTTACGACC
>NZ_JBCOSQ010000050.1:0-25835 GCF_040920905.1 Butyricimonas sp. RTP31003st1_G1_RTP31003_210430
CCTCAGCCTGGCAAACGTCCTCCCATGGGATTGCGACGTTCCATCGTTAACCTTCTCCTGTGATTACGACATCTACCATCATGAAGACGCTCTCTTTGCCATTGACGGCAAATACTACTGTAAAGTCGAAAAGTATATCAACTCGATACATCCCGACTACCGGGAACATATGCGTGACGTGTTCAATGAACTCCTAACAGGTAAACGCAAAGAATTTCACGAGGAATACCTCGTACACTGGTACAATGACCGGGAATACGAGTGGGTCAACAAGCAAGGAACCGTTTACGAATACGATAGCACGGGAAAACCGAAAACCATCATCGGGTCAAGTATCGTGATCACGGAACGTAAACAAATGGAACAAAAGCTATTACATGCCAAAGAGCAGGCCGAGGAAAGCAACCGCTTGAAATCTGCATTTTTAGCAAACATGAGTCATGAAATCCGCACTCCACTCAACTCGATCGTGGGTTTCTCCGAGATTCTCGCCATGACGGAAGATGAAACAGAAAGGCAGGAATATATTAAAATCATAAAAAACAATAATAACTTGTTACTACAATTAATCAATGACATTCTCGACCTCTCTAAAATTGAGGCAGGGACGTTAGAGTTCGTGTACTCGAAAGTAGATATAAATAGCCTCATTGAAGAAATCGCCCAAGCGACCCTGCTTAAAATGATAAATCCCGATGTCACGTTCAGCGTGGAAGAACGTTTGCCACAGTGCATTATCAGAACAGAACGAAATCGCGTATTCCAAGTTATAAACAACTTCATCACGAATGCCATCAAGTTTACTCACCAAGGGAGCATAAAACTAGGTTACAGACTCTCGTCACCCGGCACGCTCTATTTTTACGTCTCGGACACGGGTTGCGGGATTGCACCCGATAAAAAAGAGAAAGTATTCGGCCGCTTTATCAAACTGAATAATTTTGCCCAGGGAACGGGACTGGGATTAGCCATCAGTGAAACAATTATCTCGAAACTAGGGGGAAAAATAGGCGTCGATTCAGAGGAAGGCAAAGGTTCCACTTTTTGGTTCACCTTGCCGTATGTTCCACTGAAATAAATTTTATTACCTTTGGGGAATAAAGAAAACGATTAATCATGAAGAAAATTGCCGCCATTCACGACCTGTCTGGCTACGGAAGAGCTTCATTGACCGTGGCCATCCCCATACTGACACACATGGGATTCCAGGTTTGCCCCCTTCCCACCGCCATACTATCCGCTCATAGCGAATACAAGGATTTCCGCTCGCTGGATCTGACCGATTACATGGAAAGTTTTATCTCTCACTGGAAAGAGTTACAACTCCAATTTGACGCCATTTACACGGGCTACCTGGCCTCCGTGAAACAGATGGGCATCGTCAGTGATTTCTTCGCACATTTCAAGAATGACCAAAATTTCATTCTCGTCGATCCCGTACTAGGAGACCACGGAGAATTATATTCCAGCATGACACCCGACATGGTGGAAGGAATGCGGAAACTTTGTTCCCAAGCCAAGGTGATCACCCCGAACTTGACGGAAGCAGCCTTTCTGCTCGGGCATAACCCACAACAAGAGATCTCCGTGGAAACCGCGATACAATGGTGCAAACAGTTGAGCGAACTCGGCCCGGAACACGTGATTATCACCTCCGCACCCGGAAGCAATGCTCAAAACGTGGCCACTCTCGCTTATAACCGCTTGGATCACCGGACTTGGAGAGTACTATGTGACTACATCCCGGCCTCATATCCCGGCACGGGCGACGCTTTCGCCAGCGTGATCACGGGATGTATGCTCAATGGAGACAGTCTCCCGGAAGCTCTCGACCGGGCCGTACACTTTATCAATATGGGAATTAAAGCCACCTTCGGCTACGCTCATAATCCCCTCGACGGCATGAATCAAGAAAAAGTACTCCACTACCTCAACGAACCATTACCTTATTACAAGTATGAACTCGTCGAGACAATTGAAAATTGAAAATGGAGAATTGAAAATAATATTTAAACTTATTACATGATTAAAGCTATCATTATTGATCTGGATGGAACCACACTTCCCCGCAACTGGCACCAGATAAGCGAGGAAAACCGGGTTGCACTGGAAGAGGCGGGCCAACAAGGCGTGGTTCGCATCCTAGCCACGGGACGTTCTGTGTTCTCTCTCAACAACACGCTACCCGAAGGCCTTCCGGTGGATTATATGGTATTTTCTTCCGGGGCCGGCATCATGCACTGGGATGACAAAGAGATTCTTCTCACCCGGGAATTATCGGCCGAAGAAACACTAGACATCGCTACCCACCTCTGGAAATACGATATAAATTTTACCATACAGCAAAGAATTCCCGACAACCATCATTTTTATTACCGGAATATCTCCTCTCTTCACGAAGATTTCCGACGCCGTATCGAAAATTATCCCGGCTTGGGAATCCCTATCTCTTCAATCGACGAGATACAGGGCGGGGCCACTCAATTTCTTGTTATCCTAGACGCACAACAACTTCAACTTCACGGTGATATTCAACAAAAATTATCAACCTACTCCGTGATCCGTTCCACGTCCCCCATCGACAACCAAGCCATCTGGACCGAAGTTTTCGCTCCCGATGTCAATAAAGGTACGTCTTGCCAGTTACTCCTTGATCAGCTAGGTATTCATTACGATGAATGTGCCGGACTCGGGAATGACTATAACGACCTTGATTTTCTCAAACGTTGCGGTCACCCGTTCATCGTGTCCAATGCCCCGAAAATACTACGGGATCAATTCGATAACATGCCCGCGGACGAAGATAACGGACTCGCCGTTTTCATCCGGCACGCTCTAAACTTGTAAACATGATTTATAAACCGAACTTCTTTGTCATCACCGGGGGACCCGGTGTTGGCAAAACGACCTTACTAGAGGCATTGGCCAAACAAGGTTTTCCGTATGTTCCCGAAGTAGCCCGGGAGATTATCCGGGAACAAGCCTCCCGAAACGGAGACGCCCTCCCTTGGGCAAATATACCCGCTTACACCCACCTCATGCTTTCCCGCTCCGTGGAATCCTTCGAACAGCACCAAAAACAGGAATCTGTTCTTTTCTTCGACCGGGGTATCCCCGACACCCTCGCTTACGTACACCTCACCCATCAATCCCCATCTCCCGAACTCCAACATGCCGTTCAAGATTTCCGCTACAATCCGCAGGTATTCATTCTTCCCCCTTGGCCCGAGATCTACGAAACCGATTCCGAACGCAAACAAACCTACCAAGAAGCCGTCGAAACCTACGATGTTATGCTCGTCACCTACCAACAACTTGATTACTCGCCCATAATCGTGCCTAAAGGGACACCAGAAGAGCGAGCAAATTTTGTCATTGATCGTTACAATCAAACGAAGGAGATCTCAGCTGTACGTTGAAATCGTACAACTGACACTCTTATAAATATACAATTTAAACGCCCCTCTTTATAAATCAAAAAGGTGTGTCGCCAAGCAACACACCTCCTACATATAGTTCAATCTCTTTCTCTTAAATCACCCCTTTGGCAGCAAGCAATTCTGCCATCTGTTGTTGCAACTTCACGGCCTCTTCTCTCGCTCTCACGGCAAAATTCTCGGTCTTATCCGCAAAAATAATCCCACGAGAAGAATTCACGATCAACCCACAATGGGAGTTCATACCGTATTTTGCGACCTCTTCCAAACTACCACCTTGCGCTCCCACTCCCGGAACCAGCAAGAAGTGATTCGGAACGATCTCACGGATACCGCTCAACATTTCCGCTTTCGTGGCACCCACAACATACATCATATTCTGGTCATTTCCCCACTCCTGAGATTTACGCAAAACTCGTTCATACAATTTCACGCCATTCTCTTCAAAGAATTGGAAATCAAAAGCACCTTTATTCGAGGTCAATGCCAACAGGATCACCCATTTGCCCTCGTATTTCAGAAACGGGGTCACGGAATCCTCTCCCATATAAGGAGCCACCGTGATAGAATCAAATTCCATAGTCTCCAAGAAAGCACGGGCGTACATCTCGGATGTATTTCCAATGTCCCCGCGTTTAGCATCGGCAATCAAGAAGATCTCAGGATATTTTGATTTGATGTATTTCACCGTTTTCTCCAACGTGATCCACCCGGAAACACCGTTGCTCTCATAAAATGCGATATTAGGTTTATAGGCAATTGCCACGTCGGCCGTCGCATCCACGATAGCTTTATTAAACTCGTACACGGGATCCTCCGCTCCCATCAGGTGTTGAGGTAATTTCTTTATATCTGAATCCAAGCCCACGCAAAGGAAGGACTTTTTATTTTTTACCTGTTCAAATAACTCGTTATAAGTCATACCTTCTAACTTTTATCTTTTAGTTTTTAACTTTTATCTTTAAAATCCGCTTTCCTTCAATTTTTCCGTGTTCTCCTCGATCTGCAATTTCTCGATAATCTCGCCCAACTCGCCATCCATAACGGCAGCCAAGTTATAAAGCGTCAGATTGATACGATGATCAGTCACACGTCCTTGCGGATAATTGTAAGTACGAATCTTGGCGGAACGGTCACCTGTGGAAACCATTGTTTTCCGTTTTGTAGCTATCTCGTCTAAATACTTCTGATGCTCGATCGCATAAATACGAGAACGCAACTCGGTCATTGCCTTCGCCAAGTTCTTCAACTGCGACTTCTCGTCCTGACAAGTCACCACGATACCCGTGGGAATATGTGTCAAACGGATAGCGGAATACGTCGTGTTCACGGACTGCCCCCCGGGACCGGAAGAACAATAGGTATCTTTCCGAATATCTGCCGGATTCAACACCACATCCACTTCTTCTGCCTCCGGCAGTACAGCCACCGTGGCCGCAGAGGTATGAACCCGTCCTTGAGTCTCTGTTGCCGGAACACGCTGTACGCGGTGTACTCCCGACTCGTATTTCATAATCCCGTAAACACCGTCACCCGTGATGTTCGCCACAATTTCCTTGTATCCCCCAGAAGTTCCTTCACTGTAATTGGTTATTTCTATTTTCCAACGTTTGGACTCGCAAAATTTCGTATACATACGGAACAAATCCCCCGCGAAAAGACTGGCCTCGTCACCCCCGGTTCCAGCACGAATTTCAAGAATCACGTTCTTTGAATCCTCCGGATCAGCTGGTACCAACAACATCTTCACCTTCGACTCCAATTCGGGAATCTTGGCATCCAGCTCCTCGATCTCCATCTCGGCCATCTCTTTCAGCTCCTTATCGGTCTCCGTGTTCAATATTTCCCGTGCCTCATCGTAAGAACTCACCGCACGTTTCAACTCGTCTCCCGCCTCCACGATCTGTTCCAGATCACGATACTCTTTATTCAACTTCACAAAACGATTCATGTCCTGTATCACCTCCGGGTCGGTTATCAACTGCCCGATCTCACGGAAACGAATATAAAATGTCTCTAATTTCTCTAATAGGGAATTGTCGCTCATATATATATCTAAATTATAATCGAACGCGAATTTAATAAATTATCCATTGATATTACAAATCTTCGATCAATTGCTCGACAACTTCCTTTAAAGGAGTTAAATGCTTATTGATTACTCCACACTTCGCTCCCGTATGACATTTATTGAATCCAGTATCTGTTTCAACTTATCTATAATCTCTTCCTTAAGCGTAGAGTCCATCTTTTTCGATTCTTTTTATTAACAATTCCCGAAGTCCCTCACGCAGGCGCAACAAATCAACCTTACAGCCACAGATTTGTTGAAGAGCATCCCGAATATCATGCATAGTATAAAAATCAGGCTCTTCCAACTCGACAAAAACATCCAAGTCACTATCATCCCGATGTTCTCCACGAGCCACAGAACCAAAGATTCCGATAGAACGAATGCCATATTTTGCAGCAAACTTTTCTTTAAACAGTCGTAAATCTGCCAAATATTCTTCTTTTGTCTTCATATATTGCCTTTTCCTATTCGTTTTTACAAAGATATGAAAAACAATCAAATATCCATCATTCATTTTTACATACGACAAAGACAAAGAAGAGGGGCAGCTCGATAAACGAACTGCCCCAGATCAATTTCAGACGTCATACTCTGAACACAAACTAGAAAACATACACTATAGTTTGTCCTTCAACGCGTTGTTTAATTTGATAAGAAGAGCCTGATAATGTACTTTCGCGTTTCCGGACATTCCTCCTATTTTACTTCTTAATAAATTCCGGGATTTCACGGCCATATCTTGCAAATAGGCCTTGGAATCGTCAATTGCCGTCGTGGCAACCGTTCTCTGCCAACCGTAACCGGGAGTTCCGAACTGATCGGCCACCATATTTGAGGCCACGTATCCCCGGCCATATTCTTCATCAACCGCACGGAACTGGTCTGCAAAACGACTGATCAAACCACTCTCATCCAAACCGTAAGCCACGATCTCGTCAACAGAAGGAGCAAAACCGAAAGGAGAGGTACTTTTCTTGGCACCGCCATCACTCAATGATGCACAGACCATATCCACCATCGTGTTTTGCAAAATCTTGTCTCCCTCTGTCAATGCCTTCCCTTGTAACAAGCTACTCCACGTGCCATTATACAAGTCCGTCATAAACTCATTAATCGAGTAAGGAGAGGATGCCACGTGAGAAGAAAGAATCACGTTACCGATCAATCCCTGAATATCCCCGGCCACTCTACTCCGAACGATTGCACTCCCGTCAACACTTAACGGGAAGTGAGCCTTCAATTCCGCATTATTCAACCAATCCATGGATTTGAACTGTTTCAACACCCACGCCATCGATGCTTTCTGACGAGCTTTCGGCACAGCCTCATAACGCTTACCCGGAGTACCCTCTTTCACTTCTGTCAGATAGATTCCACCGATATTATACATCACGTTCCTCAGATAGCGATAATATTGTGTCATAATCTGGCCGTACAGCGTCTGGCGATGAGAATAATCCGGATCATCATTAATCCATCCTTGCAAGTTGGAAAGAATATACTTCAGATTCTTCACACCATATTCGCTGGCTTTCATCGGGTCATCACCCAAGTCTTCCTCGATAGCACTCGGGTCATAACGAGTCTGTATCTGTTGGCGACCATAACGATAAATCGGGTCTCCCGCATGTTCGTCCACCCATTGTTCCACGATAGGTTGTTCCTCCCACTCGTCTCTCGTTCCGGGAATATATTGATAATTCCATTTAATCAAGAACTCGTCATAAACACCCAAATTCGGGGGTGTCAATTTCACGCCCTTATCCCCGGGTTGCGCCACGTAATTGAAACGAGCGTAATCCATGATACAAGGTGTCGTCCCGTATTTTTGAGTAAACGATGCAGAACGCAACGAATCAACCGGGAAAGCTGCCGAAGAGGCCATGTTGTGCATGAATCCCAAGCAATGCCCTACTTCGTGTGCCACCACGTAGATCAAAGAGGCTTTCACCACGTCATCCGGCAATTTCTTGCCTCTCACGGAAGGATCAAGCTGGGCGGTCTGCACGAAACGCCAGTTATTGATCAACTGGATGATATTACCGTAAACCAACACGGAGGCATTAATAATCTCACCCGTCGTCGGGTCTGTCCAAGAGGGTCCCATTGCATTAGCCGTGGAATTAGCCACGTAACGAATACAGGAGTATTTCAAGTTATCCGGGTCAAAATCGGGATCATCCTTCGGGAAATCCTTCGCAACCATCACGTTTTTAAAACCGATTTTCTCGAAAGCGGCATTCCAGGTAGTCACCGCCTGACGAATCGGTTCTTTCCACAATTCCGGGAAAGCGTCATCCACGTAAAACACAATCTGTTTCACGGGCTCCACCAGCTCGCCCCGTTTGTAAGCCTCCACGTCCTTCGGTTCCAATCTCCAGCGATGAGCCACGGAATAATTCCCGATTTCATCCTCCTTCGTGATAGAAAGACGGGTTTTCGTACTGTTGAAAATCCCCACGCGGGAATCCGAGATTCGGGGAATCATCTTATCTTCCGGCAAAAGCAAGATCGAACGGGTCACCGTGGCCGTGAAAGGATAATCATCCATCAATTTCATCATACCCATCACGCTCAACGACACCCCGTAAGACATCACCGTCTTCACGCTCAGGTTATCATCGAAAGCCTTGATCTCGTCCAAGTAAGATGCCTCTTTTTTAAAAGAAGAAGAGATTTTCACCATTCCCCCCATCATGGCATCCGCGAAAAAACTCAAATCTTTCACGTTTGTTGTGAACAGCGTGGTCATGTCAATCACCACGGCCGTACTGTCCGGGTTATACGCCTTGACGTCATAGGCATACAGGATCGGGTCACCATACACGTTATTCATCGCCTTTTGCAAATTATCGGTCGTCACGCCCGTTGACACGTAACGCAGGAAAATAGAACTGTCCCGTTTCGTGAATTTCAGATGCAAGGGATTATTCGCCTTGTAACCGATGTCACAAAATTCCGGAGAAGTCACGTTCGTCACGGTTGACGCCAATAATATTTCACGATCCATGTACTTCAAGGGTATCTCGAAATACAATTTACTGCCTACTTTATGCAACGTGATAAAATCACTTTTTGAAGTCTCCACGTTCTTCCCCTTCAATAACTTCTCGTAAGGACTTACTTTCTTAGGGGCCGGCAGAGTTGCCGTGGCGGTTCCTTTTTTCTTTTTCTTCTTACTCGCCGCATACAGGTCTGACGACAACGGCATGACAATAATCATTGCCAACAATACAATCATCCATTTTTTCATACATACTGTTTTAAATAATTCGTGTTTCATAAAACACCTTTTTCTTGTTATAGACTAAAAAAGTCAAAACGGTTGACAAGAAGAGTCTCTTTTTCAATTAAAAAAAGACGCCACTTTTTCCTTCAATGCCTCACCTCTCAAGTCCATGGCCACGATCCGACCTTCTTTATCCAACAAATACATTTTCGGAATTCCCGTCACGTTGTAAATCTTCGCCACCGGACATTCCCATCCCTTTAAAGAAGAGACGTGTATCCAAGGTAGGTCGTGCTTTTCAATGGCATTCACCCACGCATCTTTCTTGTCGTCCAACGACACACCATATATCTCGAACCCTTTGTCCTTATATTGCTCATAAACCGCTTTCACATTCGGTACCTCCGCCAAACACGGCCCACACCAAGATGCCCAGAAATCTAACAGCACATACTTGCCTCTCAATGAAGATAACTTAACATGTTTTCCATCCGGAGCCATCAAATCAATATCGGGGGCTATCCCTCCCACGTTAATCGAGCGCAAACTTGTCATTTTTTCCTTGAGCAACTGTCCCGGATAAGAGGCTTTCACTTCCGGGGTCAGGTTGTTATAGTAGCGCTCCACGTCTTCAAAAGGATATTCCCTAGCAATGAAGTCCCCGATCACATACGTGATCGCCAAGCTATTACTGTTCGAATCCACGAAATTCTTGATTCTTTCATCAACCGCTCTTTTCATCATCTCCACCGCTTTATACGTGGAATCCAGTTTCACAGAATCGTCCTTCACCTGTACCATGGCAAACATACCCCCCAAGCCGACCATACTTTTACTCATTGAAAGTCCCCGAGCCATCTCGAAAACTTTCTGCTCATGACTTCCCTGGATTGCCATTTTGTAAGCATCAATTTTATCCCCATTCTTATTCGTCATCTGGGTGGCCACAACCTTGATCGGTTCCCCATCCAACAAAATCTCCTGCTCATTTTTCTCAAGCGCTAGTAGATACTTCTCAAACTGCGGAATATTCCCCGTCATTTTAAACTGATTATCTTTCACAACTGCGGAATCTATAATCTGGAATTGCTTTTCCCTAGTTTCCTTTTTCAGATACACGACCTTTCCATTTCCATTCTCCCATGTTCCCGAAATCGTGTAAGTCTTTTTTTGGTCACATCCCATAACTAGTAAAATAATGGCACATAACCCATAACATACATTTTTTATCATACTTCTATCTTTTTAATATAACATCATTTCTTGTCCTTATCCGCCCCAAATAATTTTCTCATGGCAGCTTTCTTTTCCTCTTCCAACTGTTCGTATTTCTTCCGGGCATCCACGGCCTTATCCTTTTGTCCAAGTCTCGTGTAAAGCGTGGCGATCAAATCATAATAATTCTGTTTCACCAGATCACTCTTCACTTGATCTTCTTTCTCCTGTTGTTTGCCGATCACGTCCAATATGGAATTTAAAACTTTTTTATCCTTGGTCCGTTCTGTGATATACATATAGGTATCTCCCCGAAAATCATTCTCGTAATTCAATAAATTCAAATCATCGGCAAACATGATCCAACTATACATACCCTCCACGTCTCCAGCCAAACGACAATCATTAATTCTCAACTTACACAAGAGCATTGGAAAACGTTTTACGGTATTCTGAATCAACATACCCCGGAGAATATCTGCTTTCTCTGCCATCATTTTCAACGTGTCAGGATCAGTCGTACTCGTGGTGACTCTTATAATTTCCTTCACGGCTCTCCCCATTCCATCTGCTAACTGACGTTCCAAATCGTAACGATTTACATCCATACGATACTGGTATTTCTCAATCTCCTTGAAAACATATTGATAGGCTTCCGAATAAGGATCAGTAATATATTTTCCCACTAGATTCCAAATCTCTTTATCCTTTAGTTTCTCCATCGGGATCGTCGCAATAAACTCAGAAATAATCGTTGGGATATTCTCTCTTTTAAAAGCCCCGTTCAAGGCTGCCACGTAATCACGAACCGTTTCAAAATCACGAGCTCCAGCCTCGTACTTTTTCTGCAAGGCCGGTAATGATTTTCCCTCCATTCCCGCTTTCATTCCGGCAATCAAGTTCTCCGCCTTTTGGTAACCAGCCATTTGATGCACAACATTTCCATCACCATCAAGTAATAATAAAGTCGGAAAACCAATGATATACTCCTTGTATTTTTCACGTAACATTTTCCCATCACCTTTCTCCATATCATACTTCACGTTCACGAAATGGGTATTGAAAAAATCACCCACCTGTTTCTGCGGGAAAACATCCTGCGCCAACCCTTTACAAGGGCCGCACCACACCGTGTAACAATCCATGAATATCAGCTGATTTTGCTCTTTCGCTCGCTGTAAAACCTTGCTCCACGGTTCATTATCCATGAACTCGATACCCTGTCCGAAAACGCCGTTTCCTAACACCACAAGCATACAAATGATTAACAATCTTTTCATACAATACCATTTTTCGTGTTACTTCATCCCAATTTTCTCGTGAAGATCATTCATTCTCTGACGATATTCATCATCAATCTGAGCTTGAGTTTTCTCATCTTTAAACATCTTCTTCATATCTACCAACCGAAGTTTATAATACTCATCAAATTTCTTCGCACACGCCTCACTCTTTTTCTTATCCCCCAAACGATAATACCCGATAGCCAAAATATCGTAAGCGTTTTCAGTAAAAAGAGTAACTTTGCCATTACTTCTTTCATCCGCAACATCCTGTTTCTCTTGCATAATTGTCAGGTACTTCCGGATAATCTCTTTTTGAGTCTTGGCGTCAGCGTGCTCAATCATGTATTTGTACATATCCGGTCGGAAAGAATACTCGTCTCTTGTAGCCTGTAAAGTCTTATCAGCCTCTAGTATCGCATCAAGAGCCAGAATATCTCCATTCATCCGTATATCATTAATAGCAAGCTTGGCATTCAATTCACCAAAACCTTTCACGGACGCTCCCTGTAATAATTTTTTCAACTTTTCTTCTTTCGTTTTCATCAAAGCTAAAGTGTCTGCATTAGTATACGCAAGCGTTACATTCACGATCTCACGCACGGCATCCGACATAGCCCTCTGTAAACGAGATTCAATATCATACCGATTTATTTTAAGCCGGTATTGGAGCTTATCCAGATTTTTAAGAACATACCCGTACCGCGTAGAATAAGCATCATTTAAATAAGGTAAATACAATTCCAGCAACTCTTTATTCATCAATGAGTCCAACGGCATAGATTCAATATAGTCTCTCACGATTTTCTCTTTTGTACCTTGATCATACGCCACGTCAAGTGCTTTACAATAATCCTTGATCAATTCCAAAGAACGTTCTCCCGCCTCATACCTTTTTTGAAATACAGCCAACGTCTTTCCATCCAACCCGTCCTGCAAAGCCGCAATAAGAGCATCCGGTTCCGTGTATCCCACGACTTTATGAACGATACTTTCATCGGCAGGATTGATCACCAACATCGTCGGGAATCCCGGAATGTTATCCTTGTACTTCTTGTACAACATAATCCCCTCTCCCTTTTCCATATCGTACTTGCAACACACGAAGTTAGAATTCAAAAACTCCCCGACTTTCGGTTGCGGGAATACGTTTTGTGCCAATCCCTTACATGGACCACACCAAGAGGTGTAGCAATCCATAAAAATATACTTTCCCTGTTCTTGTGCCGTTTTCAAGACATCACTCCATTTTTTCCCCTCTAAAAACTCAGTACCCTGTCCAAAAACAGTACACCTAAGCACGATAAGTATGCTAACGAGCAACAATTTTTTCATACAATATAATTTTATAATGATCTTCTTCATGGTTCCGTGACCGAGTCCGGTCACGGAACCTACGTTTATTTATTCCGTGGCCTCTGGTAACGTAATACCAAAGTTCTCAAGGAAGTACTCTTTTACCAATTCTACTTTTCTCTTCACATCTGCATTCTTTGCATAATATGTTTCTTTCTCCGAAGGTTTCTTGAAAGCAATAAATGCCACGTAATCTCCAAAATCTTGTGCATAACTTGTCGTGTACATATTGCGCCCATTAGCATTATATTTTCCTCTCCTTCCAAATTTCAATATAGCATATGTCGCAACCATATCCGTCGTGGCTGCCACGTATTGATACGTGATAACAGTCCCGTTACTTAGAATTGAACTCGGATTATACCCGGCATCACTGATAATCGCAAAATCTGTTGGATAAGGCCAAACAGCAAGCATCCGTTCCACAAATATCGAAATCCAAGCATCACGTAACTCGTCTTTATCTAATTCATCAAACTGTTCTCCCACTCGCCCGATGATCAACTTACTATTCACAGCATGACCATTCCAATCACTATATAACCCCATCAAAGTATCTGTTAAATAGATATTTAAAGGGACATATTTTTGACAGAATTCTGTCGGAAAAATAGAAAGAACTTTTTCCTCTATAAAGTCTAACACGTCAACAACTTTATCCGCTTTAGCAGGAGAATAAGACGGCGTTGAGAAATGTGTTGACCAATCATAAGTAAACTCCTCTTTTGTAAATTCATAATGAATGAAACATCCATAATTTTCATACATTTTTTTAATCTTCGAATCAACAGGGGTCTTATCCGTCAATTCTGGCTGAGAAGGAACATCCAGTTTTATATCAGAATCATCGTTATCCACACAAGATACAGATATAAAACACAACAACATAAAAATGATTATATTTTTCATATCGTACTTTTTAATTCATTATTCAGGAAGTCTTATCGGACGAGCATTATTTAATGCCGAATTAAATTCTCTCTCCAATTGAGGGAAATTAATCACATAAGCCGGATCTTTTTCTTTCAACTTGTATACTTCTCCACCCATCCACGTATGCGACAAGGCTGGTTGTCCGGTTCTACGTAAATCCCACCACCGATGATGCTCTTCAAAACAAAGTTCCCTTCTACGTTCATCCCATACGAATTTTATCAACGCATCCACGGAAGCAAAATCACCGCTATTCAAACTCGTATAAGGTTTAATCCGGTGAGACCGCAATGCATTTAAATATTCCAACACCTTATCTATTTCCGGATTTGTCTTACGAGCATACGCCTCTGCAAGAGAGATATACACTTCCCCTGTTCTAAAACTACTCTGATAATCTTCCCCAACAATATTATAATGATCATATTTTATCGGTACATACGGATAATAACTTGCAGAAGGAGCTATGATCCAATACGTGAAACGTTTGTCTCCTTCAATCACGTTCCCTCCTTCCGTTTCAACAATTTGGTAATCAAACATGGACACGATCGAATTAGAAGCAGCAGAAGATATACTGATACAATCCCCAGCTAAAATTCCACCGACATAGAAAACATCATAATGAGATTCTTTTTCTCCATTATCATATAGCCACACTATTTCCGGATTATTAGCCGGATAAATAAATTTATCTTGAAAATTAGATGAGGAGGGAGAACTTGTTCCCGTCGATACCGGTTTATCCGTAATATCATACAACGAACTATTAATTTTCAAAACTTTTTCACCATACTCAATAACGAGATCAAAATCTTCCATAAACAAAGCTACTCGCACTCCTAATATCAACGCCGCTCCATAGTTAATCTCATATATTCCAGATATATTAGCTTTCTCTAAAGAACTTATAGCCTCCTCGACATCTGATTTTATCCTTCCCCATACTTCTTCCATCGTTGCCCGGGGAAATTTTTCCATTGTCGGAGTCGGGTCTAATACTAAAGGAACACAAGGATCTGTCGCTTGGGCCTCATTATATGCCTGTGCATAAAAATTAGCTAACAAAAAATATCCAAAAGCACGAGTAAAATGAGCTTGTCCCGATAAAATCTTCTTTTCCGCATCCGTTCCTTCCATCTCATCCAACGCACTTATACAAGTGTTCGCCACCAGAATTTGTTTGTAAAGATACTGGTAACATCGATCTGTCATCACGTCATTCTCAATTTCAGTTTCCCATTTATAAGAATCCCCGTAACTTTCAAAATTAGAATCTCCAAAACCTCCCCATGATCCCCCGGCAACAGCATCAAAATACTCGACATCATCTGTCATGTACAATGCAAAAACACTTTTTGCCAAGAATTCCTTAAAATAGCCTTCGCCCTGTAATAATTCTTTGTAATGCTCCACGGTCTTGGGAACTATCAAATCCTGAGAAGTCGTCTCCAAGAAGTCATCACAACTAATCGCCATTGTCATTAGTATGACTACTAAAATATATTTACATATCGCTTTCATCATAGTTTCCTTTTAAAATGTTACATTTAGCCCTAAAGAATAAGTTCTTGGTATAGGAGTATTGGAATCACCCGACTCCGGATCGCGTCCCCTCCATTCTTTCGCGGCAATTTGGAATAAATTGGTTGCCTGGAAATTAAAAGATATATCTTGTATCTTTATTTTTTCCAAGATCTTCGTCGGAATACGATACATCAAACTAAGATTTCTCAAACGGACATTATCAATCTTGGCAACTCGAACATCAGTCTTATCATATAACTGTGTTCCATAATAAACAGACCCTCGACCATCCAATGCACTCTTCTGATTTAACTGGTTATAAGTCCTATTATCATATAGAGCCGGGAATATTGTAGAATTCTCATCTCCCGGATTGTTCCACCGATGTTTTAATTCCTTCGTCACATTGATCAACGGATCAAATATTTTATAATATTCTTGTCGATAAATATTCGGTAAACGTCTATGGGCCCCCAAAGTATAGGTAAATCCTAAATCAATCCGGAAGTTTTTATATCGGAAATTAAGCCCTAAACTACCACTTGTTGTCGGGTCCAAGCAACCTGATTTCACCAAATCGATTTCTTCTTCATAAAGAGCATAATGAGGATACTTTACTCCATCCACTTCCGAATAGTTCTTGCCATCTTTATCGTAAAATGTCGGGTAACCTGTTTCCCCGTTCAACCCGGCAAAACGATAAGAATAAAACGTTCCCATGGGTTTACCTTCTATCAAAGCTGAACCGTTCAACATTTCCGAATTTGTAATATCACTGTCACTATTAGCTGATACTAACTCGTTCTTATTGTAAGAATAAACAAAATTCACACTAAAGGCATAATCTGCCGTTCGTATAGGATAAAATCTGAACGTTAACTCACAACCACTATTATCAATCCTTCCCCCATTAATTTTAACCGTACTTAATCCCATGGATTGAGATACTTTTTTACTCATAATCATATCTTCACCCTTCTTGAAATAGTAGTTAAATTCTCCCTGTATCCGATCTTTCAATAAAGCAATTTCCAAACCCAGATTATAAGATGTTGTCTTTTCCCAACGTAAATCGGCATTAGGCAAGTATTCAAAGAAGGACTCGTTCAAACGAGTAACCGTATTTAACGCTCCTACCTGAATAACCAATTCCGGGGATGTACTTTTATCTATATTTCCCTGAATTCCGTAAGAAGCCTTTAAAGCTAATAGCGAAATGATATTACTTCCTTTCACAAAAGGTTCTTCTGTCAACGTATACCTTCCGGCAATAGACCAAATAGGCAAAAAACGGTATTTCGGGTTCTCTCCAAATTTATTGGAACCATCCATTCGAATATTTCCGTTTAAAGTGATCTTTTCCCGCCATGTATAAGCCAAAGTTCCTGCCCATGACACGTAATTTGTCAAATTATCAGAGATACGCGGTCTTAGATTTGCTAACTCTGCAACATACGCGGACGTTAACATGGGAGTAAGGGTCTGTCCCCGCTCCGGCATCCAACCATAATACGTGCCACTGAATCCCGTCTGCTTTACCCCTCTAATCTCCGAAAGAGCAGATGCAGAAACTTCATGATCCCCCCAATGACCGGAAAATCCGATCGTGTTCCGAATCATATAAGTAGTCTGTTCTGTCTCGGACTTATCAATTATTCCACCGATAGGAATGACACTGTTATCTTCAGCCAATGAATTCGGTTCAATACTTCCTATATTATATTTACGTTTTATCCCCACGTAATTGGAAGCCTCCTTTGCATATGAATTTTGTTTAGATTGCTGGTAAGAATATGAACCTAAAAAATCATATTTAAAACCGTATTTTATTCTCCATTGAAGATTAACCTGACCGGTTATACCCGCAACTTTTCCCGCAGATCCTGTTTGTCCCAACTCATGTACAATATTATATAACATTTCTTCTTTGGGAGCCTGACTACTTGCAAGTTGTCCTTTCTGCCTTGTTTCATAATAAAATAATGATCCGTCCTCGTTATAACAAGGGATCGTCCGGGAAGTTTCATAAGCATACTGGTTAGGATTCACCGAACTATGAAAACCTTTATTCTCAGTAACATTCCCATTCAAAGTCACACCAACAAATACTTGGTCATTTAACCATGAATTCAATTTCATCATTGTCGTATAACGTTTACTGACACTTCCTTCGGCCGTTCCAAAATTTTGATCAAAACCAATTGATGCATAATACCGGGTATCCTTGGAGCCTCCGTTTATACTCAATGTATGATTATGACTCAAAACGTTTCTAAACAATATATCATACCAGTCCGTGTTACGCTTAGCCATCCGTTTGGTTCCAAGGGCAAAATCTTCATAAGATATTTTACGATTCATATAATCCATATATAACCCTTCATACCCCAAAGAAACCGGTACTCGTCCGTATTCCAAAGACTTAGCAATAATATCTTGAGAAAGTTGAATTCTTTCCGCAGCATTCATCAAATAAAAATCACCGTATGAAGGGCGTTGATTTAAAGTCATGGAAGTATTATAATTCAATTGAGCCTTACCCTCTTTTCCTTGTTTGGTTGTCAACACGATCACCCCATTTGCCGCTTGGACACCATATATTGCCGTTGCCGAAGCATCCTTTAAAACGGTGATTGTTTCTATATCCCGAGGATTAATACCAGCAATAGCGTTACCGATCAAGTAAGCTGCATCGTCTCCATTGATCTGGGAATAATCTACATTTACCGGGTCTTCCAGAATAACCCCATCCAACACCCAAACGGGAGCCTTCGATGATGTAATTGAAGATATTCCTCGGATACGAATTTTAGGAGTTGCACTCGGTTCCCCGGATGTCTGTACGATTGTCATCCCCGGGATCTGTCCGATCAACATTTGGTCTATTGACGATTTTGAATTTAACATCACATCGTCCGCCTTTATTTGACTAACGGCACTCGCCGTTTCCCTACGGGATAACGTGGTGTATCCGGTAACAACAACTTCATCCATTTCCAATAAATCTTCTTCCATCGTAATCAACCACTCTCCCGTTTTAGGACGACTTTTGTAAGCCACGGTTTTAGTTTTCATTCCAACGAAAGAAAAAATAAATTCAACATTTGCCGTCGTATCAGGAACCATGATAAAAAACACGCCATCAACACCTGTTGTAACTCCCGTAGATGTTCCTTTTAACAAAACAGTTACTCCCGGTATCGGCTTTTTATCCTCTCCTACAACCCTTCCTGATGCAATCGTAGCTTTATTAACATCCTTAGACTCTGCTTGTAACAATTTCGGAGAAATAACGACCACCTGTTCCTCAATCATATACCACAATTGAGTTCCTTTGAGACATTCAGCCAATACATCTTTCAAATCCTTATTACTGACATTTAAAGACACTTTTCCAATGCGTTCAATCTCGTTATTACTATACACGAATTCATACCCCGTAAGTTTGGTAATCTCTTTAAAAACCTCTTTAAGAGTCGCATTTTTCACGTCTATACTCACCCGTACTTGAGAAAAAGTACTTGCAGTAACGGAAGATAGACTTAGAACTAAAATACAAATAAAGACTTTCATAGTTCGAAACATTTTCTTTATGACATTAGATCCCCATCCTATGTCAAAATCTCGATTTTTTTCCATAGATTTGTACAGTTTTAATTATTAATAATTTGCCATTCCCCAATGGCAGTTATTCAACACGGGAATTTGTTAGCGCAAGTTCCCGTTTTCCATCACTCTAGCTGAACGATTAACGTTCGGTCATTCAATTCAAATTTTATGTTGGTTGTAAGAGCCAATATTTTCAGGACATTACTAATATCTTCATACTTGGGCAAATTACCCGTGAACCGTTTCTCCGTCAACGCATGATTTTGAATAAAAACGGTTATATTATACCACCGTTCTAATTTTTTCAATACATCTTCCAACGGTTCATTTTCAAAAACAAAACGATCGTCTTTCCAGGCTATATAAGGTCTTACATCTACTTGTTCAACTCTTAACTCCTTATCAATACACGTCACTTGCTCTCCGGGATGTAATAACACCTGTTGTTTATCCAACAACACTTCTACAGCCCCCCGTACCAATGTGGTTTGTTGATGTTCATCCGGATATGCTTTCAAGTTAAAAGCGGTTCCCAATACCCGGACATCAATACCGTTTGTTTTCACGACAAAAGGTCTCAAACTATCTTTCGCTACTTCAAAAAACGCTTCCCCTTCTAATGAAACTTGACGCTCATTCCCTATAAAACGATCCGGATAATGGATTTTAGAATCCGCATTCAAGGTTACCACCGTTCCATCAGCCAAACACAACACAAATTCTCCACCTCTTGGTATTTGTAACGTGTGCCATTCCACATTCTTCTCCTCTACTGTATCTGAATATACTAATTTACTCCCGGTATTCACGAAATTTTCCCCTTTTACCTCCCGTATAATAGTCTCCCGGCCGGCTTCTAACTGGATCATTTCTCCTGATTCCAGAAAGAGCATTGCCTTGGAACGTCCGTATTCTATAGGTAAAGAACTAGCGTATTTCATATCCCGCTCCTGTCCTCCCCAAAAATGCCATACCATTCCCCCACATAACAAAATAGCCACGGACGCCGCACAAACCCTAGCCCAACGCCCTATTTTTCTACGAGGCGTTAACCTTACACGTAGCTTTTCCCAATCCTCCACAGAATCATATCCACGAAATTCCTGCAAACTATTCCCCACATAACCAGAGTTTTGCAATCTTTCAAATAAAGCACGGTTTCTTCTATCTTCCTCTATCCATTCCGTAAACTCATCAGATTCCCCCTTCGTCATATCTCCCCTCAAATAAGCCAATATGAAACGAACAATTTCCTCTCGCTTATATTTTTTAACGATCGTTTAATGAGATAAAAAAGATAAATGATAAATTTTGTTGAATATATTTCAATAAACAGTTATAAATCAAATCATTAAATGTAGTTGATAATTTGTTGTAAAAAGAAAAGTTGATCGAAATGAAGGCAAAAAGAGAATATAAAAAAACGATCGTTTTTTCATTTATTACTAAAACAGATAACATTGAAAAAGGATGACAAAAAAAATGATTTTTATTTACTCACGTAAACAATTTTTACAGCATCTCCTTGAATAATTTGATCAATCTCGCTCCCTTTATCACTCAACTCTATACTCAGTTTTCCTTTCTCCAAATAAAATTGTCCTAGTAAAAACCAAGAATCAAGCGTCCTCTCTCTCACATTTAGCTCAGCAGAATACACGTTTACCCCACTTTTGACAGTATAATACTGCATATATTTTAGTTTCGCTAACGCATAAGGATCCCGTTGTACTTTTATCGTCTTAGAAATTCCCCCTACTGGGCTATAAATATAAATCTCATAATTTCCATCAGTCAAGATCTCAGTATTCCAAGATACAACCGATTTTCCCTCACCGACCAATTTATATACAGCACTTCGAACAGGAGAACCGTAGGCATTCTCATTCACATAAACCCGCCAACCCTCTTTACCATCAGCAACGGGTTCATAATCATATATATCATTAATATTTTTCTCTTCTTTCCCGAATAAATCCCGAAACCACAATTCACGTTTTTTAGGTATATAAAATCCGGCATCCTCGTTATCCACAATAATCTCAGAGGATCCTCCACGTTGTAAAAAATACGCTTTTTCTTTCAGATAAACGCTCTCTTTTACCTCTCCCGTTAGTTGGTGACTGAAATCACTTTTAATCTGCCGAGGATAATTTTTAGAAATTCCTAAATCAAGTACCGGTATTTGCTTACACAACAGGGTTAAAACTTTTCCTGTCCCTGCATTAATCTTGATATTCCGATAATAAATGTTATCACTAGAATAATAAGCTCTAGAAAAAAGCCCCGTATTCTTTTGTTCTACTAACGAAACAATCCCATCAACCTCACTATCATTATACAATTCTAATACCACACGATATTTCCCGGTTTTATTCGGTTCTGAAGCTAATAAACCAGATAACTTAAGAAATTGATCGAATTCTATATCTTCTGCACATTCATCAATTTTCTCTACTCGAAATTTTTTAAGGACATACACCGGTATAGACTTCTGATTATACCACCCTGACAATATCGCTTTACAATCCACACCACGGGTAATTTCAAGCTTACGACTTATATTCTCAAAATTCATTTCCTGAAAATACAAACCACGAGTACAGGAATCAACAAATGCATATAACTCTTTAGGCTGTATTCCATAGAATGTAAAATGTCGGAATAAATCGTCCGTCTTTAGAGAAAGGATCTTCTCGTACACTTCGTCCGATAATGATGAATCATCACCTGCATTAGCCATACTATGATTCTTCAAATAGTTGATAGCCTTCCCCTCCAATAATTTTTGTCTATAATAATCTTCCTTCGCTACTCTCGCTGACTCAGACTTCATCACACCCAAGAAGACATGATCCAACACAGGGAAATCAGTACTTTTTACTTGAAACACCTGCTCATAAAACATCGGAGATAAATAATAATTATTTAATTTCTGCTCCAAATGCTCCCCTTTCTTCTCTTCCCACCCTAACGTGAAAGGATTAAACTCCATATACCCGGTAAGCAAAGTCTTCCAATGATACTTTTTCAAAAACAAGCCCTCGATCAACTGTTTAATGATGAACTGTTCCTTTACCTTATCAGAATATCTATCCGCTATTAACGGTATATAACAAGCAGAAATCGTCATTCTTTTAACTTTTCCTCCTTTTTTCTCCTGCCTCATGTCCATGCAATAACCGACACCTCGCTCCGGCAGAAAAACAATTTCAGGTTGCACGTACCCACTCCCTCCTTGCCACTCCCGATAATATGATGTAAAGGAGAGTGGAGTTTCTACAATTTGAAACCGAGAATAGGGAAAAGGACGCCCCATCATTTCTTCCAATGTTCCTTTGGATTCCCGAATGGTTTCTGATAAAAATTCCTCCACGTGATTTAAACCACGAAACACGTCAAGGCTATTCTTAAACATATACAACTCGTAACGTATCCCATCCACATTTATCATCCGGCCGATATAATCTCCCATACAAAGAGATAAACCGGTTACGGGATTCCTATTTTTAAATACCACCCGATCTCTATACACGCTTTTTTCCCCCTGCGAGATAACTTTCTGTTTTCCATGTCCGGATATAGTCAAATTGAAAATCGTAAACTGTCGGGAAACATCAAACGGAGAAACAGGATTCACCGGGGGGACCGTCACAGGATACCAAAGACACTCAGGCAACAATAGCGTGTAATCTTTTCCTAAAAAAGCATTCCGTTTACCGAAACGACATGTCAGATAACTACACGTTCGTGTATCTTGATAAGATATATCAGGCACATCAAGATAACAAATTCGATCATCAATTCCTCCCGCATACACGATCTCTATTTTCATTTTGCCAGCGGAAGAGACCCTCTTATTCACGATAACCACCTGACCTTCCCGTCTAAATGACATCTCTTCTCCCTGAACTTTCAAAGAACTTATCTTTAACGCCGGATTCAAAAAAAACACGATTTCATCCAATTCTCGACCCAATCGATTCTCCACGAATAATCGACTCTTGCAAGAAATTGTTGCTCCTGCATGATAAAGTTCTATATCTTGATTCACTAAAGCAAGATAATCTTTCTCCCGATATTGAGTATATATATCCCGATAAAACTCTCTCGTCTTATTCTCATCATACTCTTCCTTGTAACACACGAAACCACAACAGATTCCACCTAAAAGTAAGAACAAAAGAAAAACCGTCCTTACTGAAACGCGCGAACCATTCGGCAGGCGATAAAAACATTTTATCGCCAAAACTAAAAAGAAACTACCTATCAGGAACCAACAAGATCGCTGAAAAAGATAGTAAGATAACTCTGGGTGTCCAACCTGTCCCGATAACGCATTAGGCAAGGATATTCCCAAAGAATCCATTATTCCCTCCCGTGTAAAATAAAGGTTCAGAAAAAAACAAAAGAAAAGGATCACCAAACCAATAGTCTGTTCTCTAAATACAGAGAACATGAAAAAGGAAAAACCGGTATAAAATATCATAGAGGGAATAAACAATGTCAAAAAATAAAATAAATACGCCCACAAAGAAAATGGAGCTGCACTAAAAAACAAGTGAACACAAAGCCCCAAGAAAAGCGAAAATAATGCACCTACTCCAAAACTGACCAAAAACCCTAGATAATACCCCAACACCAATTCCCAGTTACTTACCGAACGATAATGAACCGTCTCCATCGTGTCAAGCCCTCGCTCCCGAGTAAAGTAATTTCCTGCTAGAAAAATAACGACAAAAGCCTGCAATATTGTATAAATATACAAATTCATGTATGGGATGAAAGAAGCCATCGTAATTAACCCCGAAATATTGTAGCGGGTCACATTTCCTTGAAAAATTAATTGAAATATGAATATTCCCACGCAAGAAAAAATTAGAAAAAAACGAAATAACCAACTCCGAAAAACGAGCCGACAACTAATTCTCGCGATGTGTATGACCGTATTAAAGTCCATAAGCCTCCTAGCTACTATTTACAAACTTAATTTTGCGTAATCCATGAAACAATTAATCCTGGATAAAATTCCTCAAACATTCTAGCAAATCCTTCCGCCAAATCGAACATCACTTGTTCCAAATATTGTGGATCAGTATGTCCCATATACAATGTAAATTGATACCCAAGAGAAACACTTGTCCAATCATCCCCATAAATGACAACAAGTCCTATATGTTCTTTCAAATTTTCTGCAATCTTTTTTATTGAATTTTCAATATTATACCTTGCTTCCATTTCTGTTATACTAGGACTAACATAAGTAAAATCCAATACATAACAAATAGTATATACTGTTTTTGAAGAAAATTCAACACGATTCTCAAATATTTACCCTTGAGATAAATTCCAAGGAGAAAACATCCATCCAAGAGAGGATATAAACAAAAGACAAATCACCTTTTTCATAACGTTATAATGTTTTAATTATTAATTATAAGTTCCCCAACTTATAACAATAAACAGGTACTCTCTCAAAAGGATGACAGTAAATATAAATTATTTTTCTCTTTCTATATATTTCTATTGTGTAATTTAATTACGCAAAATACACAATAAATAATACCATGATTAAGTTCAAAACCATCATGAATACTACCTTAATCAAAAAAGGAATATTATATGACTAGAATTTACCATATAGCTCCATTCACACCTCTATCGATCAAAAAAACATAAGTATCACCACCGGATAAAGATGTTGCAACCGCTCCCGCAGATACTTTTTAGCTCGCTGACGTTGCGTCTTCACGGTTGACTCGGCCACATCCAGTTGCTCGCAAATGGTCTTAATATCCAACATCTCGATATAACTCATCTTGAAAATACGCTGACATTCAGTAGGTAATTCATCAATAGCGGCAAAGATTTCCTCGAAAACATCCGTTTCTACCTGAAAACAAAAAGCATCTTCCTCATCAGGAGCTTTCAACCCCAAACGACGATTCGCTTTTGCCCGGACCTGCAATTTTTCCAGATAATTCAATGCCGCATTCTGGACACAATTATACAAGAATGATTTTAACGCCGATTGATTCTCGAATTTCCCCTTGGATTCCCAAAAACGAAGAAACACCTCTTGCACAATATCCCTTGCCGCCTCATCATCTCGCACGAACTTATTGGCGAAATAACATAGTGACGCATAATATTTATGAAATACACTTTCAAATATTTCCGGTTGTTTCACGTTCAGTATATCCACTAATATCTTATTTTAGTCGTTAAACCATTGCGACTCGCCCTACCTCTCGCATCAAAAATACATTTTTCTAACGAGAAACATATAACAAACAAGAAAATTATTTAATCAAAATAAACACGAACAACAACTACACCTCATCCCCTACCACCAAGCCCACGCTAATAGAGGCCCGGTTCCCTTTACTATTCATGGCAAAACCATGAACCACGACTTCATGAATATTCCAACCTATATTTAAATGGAGATTTTCGAGAAGATAGCCTCGGGACAGGGAAAGCTCCTACCGGACCTCATGAACCCCGACCTAGGCAACCCGCTTCACAAATCCTTGAAAAAACGAGTCGTCTCTTCAAGCGTATGAAAATGAAAATTGGGAAAAAGAGACAACACCTTCGCACTGGAATAACGGGATTTATGTTGAGACGAGCGAGCCGTTTCCTTCGTGAAAGCCGGTTTCTTTCCCGTGAACAGAGCCACGAAAGCCAGTAACCGCCATGCCAAACCTGTCATCCACGGTGCCATCCGAATACGAGGCGGGCGCTTGCCCACGACACGGGCAATCACGGTAAACAACTCCCGATAAGAATAATTTCCCCCACATAATACGAAACGCTCTCCCCGAATAGCACTGTCTTTCGCCAAACGAATCATCAACTCGCAGACATCCCGCACATCCACGTATCCATTCACGCCTTCCGTGTAGAAAGGTATCCCCTTACTCACCTGTTCAAACAACTTGACACTACTTCGTCCCCGTAACCCCGCCCCCAAAATAATAGCCGGGTTCACAATCACAACATCCAGTCCTTGACGGACATATTTCCAGACAATTTTCTCAGCCTCCCCTTTACTACCAGAATAAAGCGAGTGGACCGATCCCGGAATCTCCGGTGTACTCTCATCAATCACGACACTCTCGTTGGGAGCGTCCCCCAAAGCGGCAATCGAACTCACGAAACACAGGCGT